>JAEZHY010000169.1 GCA_023416335.1 Pseudomonadota bacterium
CTTCGGAATAGCCCAGATAGGAGCCACGAGCACGTATTTCATATCGATCCCGAACGAAGCCTGTGCGCCGATCGAAGCGATTACGTTGCATCCGAGTTCGCCGGCTTTCTCACGGGACATAACCACCACGGCAGCAGCTCCGTCGCTTATGACCGAAGCATTGCCGGCGGTTGTAACGCCCCCTTCCTTGAAGGCCGGACGCATTTTTGCGAGCATGTCGTAAGTGGTTTCCCTGGGGCATTCGTCCTGGGAGAAGATGACTGGAGCCCCCTTCCTGGCCGGAAGCGTCACCGGGACGATCTCATCCTTGAACTTTCCTTCCGCGAGCGAAGCCATGGTCCTGCGGTATGACTCCGCGGCATACCGGTCCTGGTCTTCCCGCGTAACGCCGTATTTTTCACTGCAAAGCTCGTTAGATATGCCCATGTGGAAATCGTTCACGATATCCCACAGGCCGTCGTGAACCATATGATCGAAAAGGACGCCGTTTCCCATTCTGTACCCGGCACGGGCCTTTTCGAGGTAATAGGGCGCAAGGCTCATATTTTCCATTCCGCCCGCCACTACAACATCGGCATCTCCGGTCTGGACCGCCTGGGCTGCGAGCATTACGGCCTTCAAGCCCGACCCGCATACCTTGTTGACTGTAATGGCCTCCGCCTCCCACGGCATACCAGCATGGATAGCGGCCTGCTTGGCGGGATTCTGGCCGTAGCCGCACGGAAGTACCATTCCCATTATGACTTCATTTACCTGGTCTTTGCCGATGCCGGCTCGCTTCACTGCCTCCTCGATGACGAGGCCGCCAAGTTTGGTCCCTCCAATTGTGCTGAGGGATCCGTTGAAGCTGCCCAACGGCGTGCGCACTGCACTAACAATGACCGCTTCTCGCATGACTTCCTCCTTTGAAAGGATTTTCGAAACGGCAGAAAGAACGGAAAATGCTCTCCGGAAGACGGAAAAGAAGCTGGAGCAGGACGACTTCTTTCCCAATCAGAAATCGAAGGGGTCGCCCGCATCTATGCGGTTCGGTTTTCCTCGCGAAAAATGAGATCAAACACAGGATATAATCAGCGGGGAGAACAGGAGTGAGCAGGAAGAATCAAAAACGTTAATTCTCTATCAGAATTGACGAATTTTTTCAAAAAAATAATCGCCCGGTAAACGACCGGGTTCTAATTCCCTTCAATCAGTACTTTAAGCAGACTGTAAATATTTTCCAAAGGCCTCGATATTATGAAGGTCTTCTGCCTCGATTGGCCCCCTTTGGCAAGTCTGACCTCGGATTTGGCAACCCCAAGTGCCTTTGCCAGAAACTCTATACATTCCTTGTTTGCTTCTCCCTCGACGGGAGGTGCGCTTATCCGGATCTTCAGCCGTTCCTGGAATACTCCTGCAAACCCGCTTTTGCCGGCTCGCGGCTGCACATATACAGCAAGAACCGTTTCGCCTGCCTTTTCAGATAGGAATGGGAAACCGCATCCGGTCGCCATCAGGTCTCGTCTCCTGCAAACCCTTGCTGCGTCAAACTTAAGAACTTACATGTTGTATTGACACCGACGGGGCGAGTACAATATAAATCACCGGTCAAAGATCGAGCCCATTATCGGTATGTACCTTTGATTTTTGAATTAGATGCCGACAGCAAGCCCCGCCGGCCCATCTTTAAATTAAACCGTTCCCACGAGGTATTGCAATGAAAAGAAACTGGATTGCCATTTTCGTTTTTCCCCTGGCACTAGGCCTTCTATCGCTGGTTTCCCCCGCGATTGCCGGTGCTGTCGAGTTCTCTGCCGATATGGTCCTACAGCCCAAAGGCGACGAACCCATGACCGGCAAGATCTTCGTGAAAGGCGATAAAGTTCGCCAGGAGACCTCCGAAGAGGGCGAAACCCAGATAATGATAATCCGCCCCGACAAGAAGGTAACCTGGATGATCACGCCGGAAGAAAAAACCTACATGGAAATGCCTTATCAGTCCGAGGACAAGACCTTCGAAGAGTGGTCGGCCGACAAAGAAAAGAAATCCAAGTTCCTGGGTGAGGAAACCGTTTCAGGCATCCCGTGCAAGAAGTACGAAAGCGTTGAAGACGGCGAAAAAACCATTTTTTGGATTGCCAAGCAATTTCCCTTCCCCATAAAAGTGGAAGACGCCGAAGTCACTATGGAATATAAGAACGTAAAAGAGGGCCCCCTTGCCGATTCGCTTTTTGAGCTTCCGGCAGGATTCGAGAAAATGGCAATGCCCGTGGTTCCTGAAAAAGAACAATAAAAACTTTCGGGCGGCCTCTCAAACCGCCCGAAAGCGTAATCCGAACCGATGATCCGTGCCGTGCCTCACGGCGCAGGCTGCAAAATAACTTTCTTATTTCGCGCCTGCATGCTGTACAATTTCTCTTGCTGAAATAAAATAAATATAGTCCGGCTTCGCAACCGGGTAGTTCGAAGAATCCGCCCAGATGAGAAGAGTCATGAATTCGGCCCAGAAATTCCGTATAACTTCGGGAGTCAGTCAGCTTGATCGCCTCCTTGGCGGTTTATGCATAGGCGACAATGTCGTATGGCATGATGACTCGGGCAGCCTGGCATCGGTGTTCTGTCACAATTTCATCCAATCCTCGCTCAGCCTGGGCAAACCTCTCATCTACATCAGCTTCGACAGATCTCCGAGAAACCTGCTCGAACGCCTGGGACAGCTCGGGTCCAATGAGCGTCTCACCATCATCGATTGCTTCTCGAGCGGCAAAGGTGCCAACTCACCGATATTTTTGAGATTCTACGACGAATTCAAAGAGCTCGGATGCGAGATTATTCGGGTAAAGGAACCCCGCAGGATCGATGAATTGATGGACGTCCTCTATGGACGCGTTAATTCTTACGAATCCGACGTCAGGCTCGTGTTCGAGAGTATCACGGGAATGCAGGAGTTGTGGGGAGGCGAGGAAAGCGTTATCCGATTTTACTCACACTCATGTCCCCGCCTATACGAACTCAATACCGTTGCCTATTGGATAATGGAAAAGAAGGCCCATTCCCCCCGTCTTCGCGCCCAGATCAATCAGATCGCCCAGGTGGCAATAGAGCTTTCGATAAAACGGGGCACGTCTTCTCTTGCGATCATGAAAGCGGAGAACCGGGAGCTGGACAATCTCCACAAGCCCTTCTCCTATTGGACCAAAGACCTCACGGTCACCTTCGATGAAGAAAAAAGAGGAGTCGGAGGAGTCGACCTCGGGCTTCGCCTGAAAGAACTTCGGACGAGACGCGGTTTTTCCCAGACAGACCTGGCAAGACTTGTCGGGGTAACTCCCAGTACAATTTCCCAGATAGAAAGCAACCTCATTTATCCTTCCCTTCCTGCCCTGCTCAAAATGACCGAAGTGTTGATGGTCGACATCAGCTCTTTTTTCAGGGACAAGGCTGCCATACGGAAACGCATCGTCTTTCCGTCAAGTGAAGGGACAGACATGAGAATCGCCGAATTTCCCGAGGGAAGCATCCAGGCAAGGCTCCTTGCCCCCATCGACCTCGACCTGCATGCGGAACCTTACCTCGTCGAAATACTCCCGGAAAAGACACTTGCTTCCCATTTCTTCATCCATAAGGGTGAGGAACTCGGGTATCTCATATCCGGAGAATTGCAGGTGCGTGTCGACAAAGAGTCTTACACTCTGCGCGAAGGGGACACCGTCTATCTCAGTTCCGAAATGCCCACACAGTGGAAAAACACCGGGACCGTCCCCGCAAAACTGCTCTGGATAAAATTGAAGCATTGACCCTTGCCGTTCGTCCGGGCTTTCTTTTCCTGCGGCACCTCCGGGAATTTTCCTCTATCCCTGACAGGCAAGAATGCATTAAAAAGAAAACGGCGGGATTTCGCCAATCCAGCGGGGATGTTGCATTTCCGGATTGTTTCCGGGTGCGAAGCGCAGAGGCTACGATAGACTTGCCCTGAGCGGCACAGCACGTACCGGATACTATCCGGCCTTCCGGGGCGGGGTTCCCAAGGCGGACCTTGGGAACCAGCGGCGTATTTCCCTAAAGCAACAACATTGGGTTTTGGAGCACCTACCATCCGGCCATCCCGATAAGGTTTGTTCCGAAGGGACGGACGGTGGGCACGATAAAGCTTGTGCCCACCCTACGCCGCTCACCGTTCACTTTTATCGAGGTTTCATTATAGCAAACAACGGGCTCTCGACGGAAAGTCAGACGGCAATGCTACCCGAACAACCCGACAGTGCACGCATTCTGCTTCAGACTATATTCGACTTTTTCCCGGATGCCGCTTTCGCAGTAAATCATGAAGGCAAAGCGGTTCTATGGAACAGAAAGATCGAAAACCTCACAGCGGTGCCCAAATCCGAAATTCTCGGGACGGACAGATACATGTATGCGTTTCGGCTTTTCGGAGAAGAAAAGCATGCGCTTATCGAACTCGCACTGTCTGCCCGGCCGAACCCGGCAGAACCCATGAACCTCAAAGATCGTGCCGTTTCCACCGAGGCATTTGTTCCATCGCTTTCGAATGGCAGGGGTTTGTATTTGCGGGCAACGGCTTCGCCCATATTCGATTCCGAAGGCAAACTCATCGGCGCGCTCGAAATCATTCGCGACATAACCGATTACAAACGCCTCGAATCCAGCCTCCTTGAGATGAAAAAGAAGCTGGAGCGAAACAGGATAGACCTGAGCGAATTCAGTTCGGCATTCAAGGTCTTGCTCAATCAAAAGGAACAACACCAGAAGGAACTGGAAGAAAGCATACTCGCCAATCTCAAGGAATCCATCCTTCCCTATGCGGAACGGCTCGGCAAGACGGCACTCGACGACACCCAGAGGAACCACCTCACCGCAATTCAAAAGACTCTGCAGGGTATCCTCTCTCCTTTCCTGAAGAAGATCTCGTCCCGAAATTTCAATCTTACCCCTATGGAAATTCAGGTTGCGGACCTGGTGAGATCGGGCAATACCAGCAAAGAGATCGCCGCCATCCTCGGCATTGCCGAAAAGACGGTCTCGACCCACCGCTACAATCTCCGCATCAAGCTCGGTCTAAAGAACAACAAGGTGAACCTCAGGTCCCATCTCATATCGATCCGTTGACAAGATAAAGAGAAGCGGCGATCCCCGCACAAATTGAGTTTGCTTTTGCTGCCGATTCTTCTGCTCTTCGGACCGGCAACGCACTGCATCTGCGGTGGTCTGTCAAAGATTATTTAAAGAGTATTATTACTCTTTACGATAATACATGGATGCCTCTCACTTTTTGAATGTAAAAACCGTTCCTTATAAACACTTTTTTCGAGTGCGGCCGGGATAAAAATCCTTAATTCCCACCAACTTACACCTTCACATATTAATTGAATCGCCTCAATATACTTAGATCCATTAAGATGTTTCTAAGTATAATTTCAGTATTATTCACACAACTAGTTATACCGATTAGATTTTGGCCGGCTCAGTAATCCCGGGTTGGGCCAGTCCCTCTTCGATTCTTATTCTTTCCACCGGCCCCAGCAATAAGGCAAAGCTCGCGGGGACTGCTTCCGGCCGAGACTTCCAGGCTCGCAGGTTTTTACCTGCGAGTGAAGCAGACATCCGGGATACACTGTGCCCTAAATAGTTCCCTTAAATTTCCGTCAGGCCGGAAACAGTCGGTCATGAAAGTTCTTAAAGGAGGATACAGATGAAAAAAACTCCCATCGGAATAGGAACAAAGATATTTATCGGCTTTATTGCCCTGATAGTCATCGGGGTCGTGATCGGGGTTGCAGGGTATTTCAGCCTCAACAAGGTCACATCCGCCGGCAATATCAACGGGTTGTCGAGCAACATCCAGCTGAAGCTGCTCGAGGCGCGGATCGCCGAAAAGGATTACCTCATCAAGAAAGACGAAGACAGCTTCAACAGACAGCTCAAATCTCTCTCGCAACTGGAATCGCTTGCCGACGGCATCAAATCCGGGGATTCAGCCGGCAGCTTCAATGAGATCACCGCTGCCATGCAGGTCTACAAGCAGGCAATGGCCGAAATAAAGAAACTCGAAGAAGATGATACCAAGGTCATGGGGGAGTTGGTCGGGCTGGCCGGGACAATCGCCATGCTCGCTGAAGGCGAGTCGGAACGTGTGTCCACCTCTATCAAGGATGAACTCGTTCAAAGGAACTCGAAAGCCCTGAAGGACTATTCCCTTGAGTCCATCAAGAACTTAACCGCCCTGGGCTACGACGTGCTCAAATACCATTACGACAAACAGCTTCCCCTTGAAGACGCACTCGAAGCCGTGCGTAACCTCCATTTCGCGGGGCAGAATTATTTCTTTGTCGTTAAGGAAGATCTCACGCTCATTGCCCACGGCAGCGACAAGAGCCTGGAAGGGAAGGATTTCAGTAAGATCCAGGATAAAAAGTCAGGCAAGACGTTCATGACGGAAGTCGTGGAAGGGGCCGTCAAAAACGGCGATTCCTACACGGAATATTACTGGAACAAGCCCGGAATGGGCGATGCGGTGTTTCCCAAAGTCACATACGCACGGTATTTTCAACCCTGGAAAATCATCATCTGCGCGGGCGTGTACATAGACGATATCGAGGCGCAGGTGGCGCAAGCCGGACAAGTTTTCGAGGAAGGTCTTGCAAAACTGCAGCGCGCCGGCAGTCTCCAGACCACGATGCTGGAAACCAGGCTGAATGCGCTGGATTATTTCTCAAACGGAAAGGCCCCCGAACGGGTCGCCCAGTCGATTGCAAAGCTCAAAGAACTGGCTGATAACGACGATAAGCTCAAGCAGAAAGCCCAGGCATACCTGGATGCATTCAACCGCAGGGTCAAAAACGTTGCGGCCCGGATCCAGGACGTTGCTCAGATAGACACCGCAGCCGCGAAAACCTCCAATGTCGCCGGCAATATCGGCTCAACCGCCCAGGAGATGTTTTCGAGCACAACCTCAGGCGGCAAGAAATTCATCTCGATTTTCATAGCCATTGGCGCACTCATCGGGATGATAATGGCGACACTTCTTGCCCGCGCTATTATCCGCCCGATACGGAAGGCAATAAAAGGCATCGTCGAAACTTCCGATCAGGTCGCCGCGGCTTCCACCCAGGTGGCTTCTGCCAGCCAGCAGCTCGCTGACGGCTCATCCGAACAGGCCGCTTCCATAGAGGAGACTTCTTCGGCCCTCGAAGAGATGACCTCCATGACCAGGCAGAACGCCGACAATGCAAACCAGGCGAACGAGTTGACCAAAGAGTCGAAACAGATCGTCGATGAAGCGAACAAAACCATGACCAATCTGACTTCTTCAATGGCTGAAATATCCAGGGCAAGCGAAGAGACCCAGAAGATCATCAAGACCATCGACGAGATCGCGTTCCAGACCAACCTGCTCGCGCTGAACGCAGCGGTTGAAGCGGCCCGCGCGGGTGAAGCCGGCGCCGGATTTGCCGTCGTGGCCGATGAAGTCCGCAATCTTGCGATGCGCGCAGCAGAGGCGGCCAAAAACACCGCCGGCATGATCGAGAGCACGGTTGCGAAAGTGAAAGAAGGTTCGGCACTTGTCGAGAAGACTAATCAGGAGTTCCGCAAGGTTTCATCCTGCGTAGGCAAATCCGGAGAACTCGTGGCCGAAATCGCTGCCGCATCGCTTGAGCAGGCCCAGGGGATCAGCCAGGTGAGCGACGCCATATCGGAGATGGACAAGGTGGTCCAGCAGAATTCCGCAAATGCGGAAGAATCGGCTTCCGCTTCTCAACAGATGAATTCCCAGGCACTCAATCTCGAATACTTCCTCAAAGATCTCGTCAACCTGGTTGGAGGAAACGTCACAGGCCAAAATGGACAGTCCGCCGAGAAAGACCAGTCCAAACATCGGTCTCTGCTCCCGAAAATTTTCCGCGCGCGTCTCCCGCAGGATGACGGGAAAAATCTCCTGCCTCCCACCTCCGACGCACGTCAAACCCGGAAGCAGGACGAAGCGAACGAGGATTTCTGAGAGACAGATTCAGCGGAAGAGTGCATTTCTCACGGGTTGTACAAGTATGACAGGGGCTGTTCGCAGCCCCTGTCCTGTTTACTCGGTCAACTCTCCTGTCGAGTCCCTCCAACCCTAAACACGCTAATTTCAGTTTCTACTGGTTCCCAAGCTCCGGGGCATCCCAAATGGCGACAAACCTTTTTGCCGTGCATTTTGCGACCAAGTTCCCCAACCCGTCATCCCGGCAGTGCTTTTGAGCCGGGATCCAGAGTTTCTAAGATATTGAATTCACTATTAAGCCGCCCAAAAGCCTGGATTCCGGTTTCCACCGGAATGACGAAATCGTATCCGGTACGCAATCTGAAGCTACCGTGGAGATTTGGGCGACAGCCCCCGGAGCTTGGGAACCAGCGAAGGAAGGAACTGTCACACAAGGGCTGAAAAGGTCCCAGCAGCATTACATCTTGTGCCACCCCTTCAGCTCCTGCAACCCCGGCAAATTCAGTTTTATATTGCGGTTCGAATTGTGCTAGACTCTGCCGATTACATCGACCAGTTCACATCGACGATATTGGGCAAGCTCAGCCCGCTCGGCCGATTCCCGGGATAGGGCGGGGATTCGGCAGAGGATCTTTGAGGGGGATTGTTAATGCGACTTCTTCGGAAAACCGGGCTGAAGCGGCCAAGTACCGTCTTGGGCATGCTCGCCTTCATATTTGTCTCATTTGTCCTCACCACGAGTCTGTTTGCACTCTCCTCAGTCAATGTTCCTCTCGATCACTGGTCTTATGACGCACTCGACAAACTCAGGGGATTCGGACTCATCACATCCGACATCTATAATAATCGGCCTTATTCCCGGCTTGAAGTCGCCCGCCTTGTCAACGAAGCGATGCAAAATGCAAAGGACAGGAAACTCCCTGCTCTTATCGAGCGTTTTTTCGAAAAGTTCCGGTATGAATTCAAATCCGAACTGGAAGAGACCTCGCCCGGTGCGGTGAGCACGCGAACATTCTTCAAGCCGATTCAGCAGGCTGAGGCCAAATTCGCCTACGTTCAGGGAGACCCACGCCAGTTTGATTCCTCACTCCATCAGCAGCAGGGGCTTCTCGGAATCAAAGCTAACTCGGGGACTCCCCTTCTTCCCAACAACGAGGGCGTGGTCTATACCGAGCACAGCAACTTTTCACTTCAGTTTGCTTCAAGTGCACGATTTCTGGATTATTTCTCCGCTTACGTCGAACCCATCTTTATTGTGAGGGAAAACAAGGACGATTTCGGCCGCTACGATCAAGTGGAAGCCGACCTGTTGAAGGGTTACGGAAAAGCAACCTTCGGCAACTTCGAATTCCAGGCCGGCCGGGACAGCATGTGGTTGGGGCAGGGATATCACGGCACTCTTCTGCTTAGCAACAATGCCCCGCCGCTCGATATGATCAAGATATCCAACCCGACTCCAACGATACTCCCATGGTATTTCAGATATCTCGGGCTTACAAAATACACCATCTTTGTTGCACGACTCGAAAATGACCGGGACTTCCCTCACGCGATGCTCGGAGGCGTCCACACATCGATCAAACCCCACCCGCTGTTCGAGCTGGGAATGACTTACAATTTCATGTTCAACGGACAGGGGGCGCAACAGGTGAGTCTCACCGATGTCATAACCCTGTTTCGTCTTGGCAATTCCCGCGAAAAAGTCAACTCTCTTGCGTCCCTCGACGCCCGCCTTCGTCTGCCCTTTCTCAGAAACGCCGAACTCTATGCCGAGTACGGCGGCGAGGATACCACCGGCCCGAGATGGTACGAGTTCCTGTGGCGCGACGTAGCCTATGTGCTTGGAATTTATTTCCCGTCCATAACCGATGACGGCAGGACCGATCTGCGAGTCGAATACTCAAACAATGCATTCAAACAGGGAGACGCCCATGTCGGTTCATGGTACTCCCACAATATCTACACCTCCGGTTATACTTACGACGGCTTGATACTCGGCCATCAGATGGGGCCGGACGCGACCGACCTTTTCATTCGCACGACTCACTACGTTACAGACAAGTTCCGCCTGGGGCTGGACTATACGAACACGGAAAGCGGCATCACCCTTGGCCAGGCTATCGAGCGGATCAATTCAGGCGGGATCGATCTCACCTACGACATAAACAAGTGGCTGAGCATCACCGGCAGGTATGCTTACGGGGACGTGTCGAATTTCAACAATTTACGGGGAGATGACCGCACCGATCATCTTTTCCTGACCGCCCTCAAAGTCTACTTCTAACAGGAGCGGAAAGAATGATTGTTTTGCCCGTTTTGAACGGAACGGAACCGTACACCCTTAACCCAACGAAGATCATCGCCCTCGGGCTCAATTACAGGAGCCATATCGCGGAGAGTCACTCCGTCAAGGTTCGCGGGTTCACGGAAGAAGTCCCGCAGGAGCCTATACTCTTCCCCAAGACCCCAAACGTTCTCATCGGTCCGGGAGAGCCTATCGTAATTCCAAAGTTCCTCTTGTCCTATCGCTTTGAAGACCTTCGAACGGACTATGAAGCCGAACTGGCCGTCATCATCGGGGAAAAATGCAGAAACGTATCGCCCGATCAGGCATTGAATTACGTCTTCGGCTATACGTGTATAAACGATGTCAGCCAGCGCAACCTGCAGACGGGCGACCGTTCTGGGTGGTTTCGCGGAAAATCGCTCGATACCTTCGGTCCCGTCGGGCCGCGAATAGTCATGGCCAGAGACCTCGGGAACCCGCAAAACCTGCAGCTTCAGTGCCGCCTGAACGGCAAGGTTGTCCAGGAATCCAGCACATCGCACATGATTTTCCCCGTCCACGAAACCATCGCGTTCATCTCGAAGAATTTCACGCTCATGCCTGGCGACATCATCGCAACCGGTACGCCAAGCGGAGTGGGACGCATTCAGCACGGCGATGTGGTGGAAGTCGAAATAGAAAAGATCGGCACGCTCTCCAACCCGGTGATCGAGGAATGGAAAGCCTGAGATCGCCTTCCCAACTATGTGCTTACCCTGAAGGCTTAATTAGATTGGGTGGGGGAGCGTAGCGCGCAAATGTTGTTTCTTTAAGGAAATACGCCGCTGGTTCCCAAGGTCCGCCTTGGGAACCCCACCCCGGTAGGCCGGATAGTATCCGCTACGTGCTGTGCCTCTCAGGGCAACCCTATCGCAGCCTCTGCGCTTCGCAATCCCTATGAGGTTTGTTCCAAGAGGATTGTCGGTGGGCACGATAAAGCGTCGTGCCCACCCTACCCGTTCACCACCTGTTTCTATCCTGATACTAAATATTAAGATACGACTTGGCCTGCCTGTGGATTGCCGGGCTGACTGCATCCGGAACGCCGTTCACGACTCTTTCCAATGCTCGAATGACGAGTTTCTGCAACTCCGGTTTCATCTTCCGCACATGCTGGAACGTATTGAGCATTCGACCCGCATTCGTATAGTTGATGGGGGCCAGTTCGATCACGATATCCGCAATCCAGTTTAGCCCGCGCTCATTCCAGATCATCTTGTTGTTATTCGCCATAGTGAGGAACAGCGCCCGGCACCAGGTCGGCTGGCTTATGTCGAATGTTGGCCGCCTCCGCTCCTGCTCTATGCGTTCGAATACGTCGTCACGCGTTCCGCTTGCCACAACCCGGAGATAATTCGCATAACCGGTTATGCTTTTATGCCACGCCTGGTAAATTTCTTCCAGGATATCAAGCCGTTCCGGCGCGGAACTGCGATTGAGCGCGATCAGAGCGGACACCTTGTCGTTTGCCGTTGTTGCCTGCCCGAAGTGACTGAGGATGGTCATGTTCGTTTCGGTCGAGTCTTTTACGGCAATCAGGTCGAGCAGCACGCTCTTGAGCATTCTCGGCTCTATCCCGTCGATCAGGGTACCGGCCGACCAGAGCGCGTATGTGTCGAGGTTGTCGAACTTTTCCTGCAGCTCCGGCCTGTAGAGATTGTACACCGCCGTCATAAGCTCTTCGCGGGCACGTACGAGTTCCGGAAACCATGCGCTGTAAGCACGGTCCATCGGCTGCTCGTCAATGCGCAAGAGATAAGCCTTCAGCGCCGGAGGAAGCCCCTCGTCGGACAATATCTCCCCATACAGCCCAAGCCAGCTGGAATCGACCTCTCCACCAGGCTTGTTCAACAGTTTGATTCGTTCGACATCCGTCAGCATGCGCATTGCATCGATCCGGCAGTAACGATTCGGATCGAACCTCGCCTGCATGATCAGGCCTTCAAAACTTGCACTCTCGTTCGAAAAAGTCCCATAGAAGGAGTAATCCCGGTTTATCGAAGCGAATGCCGGTGTCTCCCCCAGATCACGGAAGACCAGCTCCGATTCCTTTTCCCGGAATTCAAAAACCTTTTCGGTCCCGGGAATGTCTTCACCCTGCGAGTCCACCAGCGCAACCTTAACAGGAAGATCGAAAGGCTGACTTCCTTCCGGGACCTCCTGCCGGAAACCGATCCGGTATTCCTTCTTTGCGGGATCGAACCGCGTCGCTGCACGCACCTTCGGGTAGCCGATCCTGTAGAGCCACTCTTTTTTGAACTGCTCCAGCGACCTGCCCGCAACTTCTTCGAAACACGCGAAAAACTGGTCCGTGTTTGCATTGCCGAAACGGTAGCGTTCGAAGTAAAGCCTCTTCCCCTTTTTAAACAGATCGTCACCCAGCAGCAGCCTCAGCATGCGAATCACCTCGGCCGCCTTTACGTATGTCACGCCGTCTATCAGTTCGTCAGGATCGTTGAACCCTTCCCGCACTATGCGCCCGGCATGCCCCGAATCTTCTATCGCAAGCGGCCCGAGCAGCGGGCTCCTGATGCTGTCCACCTGGAGGAGCCGGACCATCGCCGGGTCGAACACGTCGGCCATGAACTGTCTTTCGACGTCCACCGTGTAAGCCTCGTTGAGCCACACATCGAAAGGAGTGTCCATAGTCGTTTCGCTGCCGCACTGGTTGTGTTCGAACTCGTGGACGATCACCGCGTGCGCGTAAAGCAGAAACTGGTCCTGGGTGTATTCGCTCACCAATGCAGCATCTGTGACGATCGTCGTGTTTCCGACGTTTTCCATGCCTCCGAAATTCGATCTGTTCATGCAGATCGTTCGGTAGGTATCTCCGGTATACTCATACTCCTGAGTCTCTTTGATCCACAGTACCGATCTTTTCAATATGCGCATCGGGATTTCCGCGCCTTCGACCGATCCCGGGGGTACGAGGTACTCCAGGTTCACGCTTCTGCCGTCGTCGTAGACGACCGTATCGTGCAGAACATCCCAGGTCCCCGCGCAGGCGATGAAAAGATACGGAGCCATCGGGATCGGGTTCCGAAATGTTATGATTTGCCGGTTCGGACTGCCCGGCTTTCGAACGGGAACGCCATCGGGATTGGTCTTCCTGTCGACGTTTCCATTACTGACAAGATGTGTATAAGCCACATCCCCTTCGAGAGTCGTCGTCATCGTGCACTTGGCACGGCAGTCGTCGAAGATCGGCATGATCCTCTGAAATCCCCACTGCTGGGATTGAGACATGTACTGCTGCGGGGCCCCGGGAGGTGTAACGTCCTTGTATATACCTTCGAGCACAAATTCCGAGGGGCGGCACGTGGTGCTGGTCCGTATATGGAATGTCTCGCCGGCGCTCACCTTTTGCGTCAAATGCACGATCAGCTTGTTCTTGTTCGCAAAATATTCATATTTGAGGGGGGATCCCTCCGCTTCCGGTCCTGCGCACCATTCCACGCTCCTTATTTCCAAATCGCGGGCGTCCAGTTCCAGAGCCTGAATTTCCTTACGGGCGGTCATCTTGAGGCAGTTTACGCCTTCCACCCTGTCGTCCAGGAAATTGAGATAAATCGTCAGGTGTTCCAGGCTCACCGGAAGTTCGCCGAAATCCTCCCTCAGGTATTTGTATTTTTCGTTAGGCAATGCGCTCCTCCTCGCGTGAAATAATCGAAATAAAAAGCGAACAGCAATCCCGACTAGCCCTGATCCAAAGGGACGGACGGTGGGCACGATAATGCCTGTGCCCACCCTACACGGCTCGCCGTTCACTCCTGTTGAATTTCCATAAGAGTCCGGCTCCA
>JAEZHY010000172.1 GCA_023416335.1 Pseudomonadota bacterium
CCTTCGGTTTGTTCGCATCGGTCTGGTTTTCGACCTCGATGTCGTAGGTACCGGGCATGAGCTGAAAAACCGCACCCTCATCTCGGGTCATGCTGCGGGTCACCTGTTTTCGCTCGGCTCCCTGGCCGGCAAATACAATGCACATCGCGGATAGAGGCTTACCATTCCTGACCGCCTTCACCGTCAGAGTTCCGCCGGAAAACTCCACTTCTTTTTCGACGCGCTTACCGCTTTCTATGGTAATTCCAGCCAGGCTGACTTTGGGTTTGTTCGCATCGGTCTGGTTTTCGACCTCGATGTCGTAGGTACCGGGCATGAGCTGAAAAACCGCACCCTCATCTCGGGTCATGCCGCGGGTCACCTGTTTTCGCTCGTCCCCCTGACCGGTGAATACAATACACATCGCGGATAGAGGCTTCCCGTTTCTGACCGCCTTCACCGTCAGCGTCCCGCCCGAAAACTCCACTTCTTTTTCGACGCTCTTCCCGCTTTCGATGGTTATTCCGGGCAGGCTGACCTTGGGTTTACCCGCATCCGTATGGTTTTCGACTTCGATGTCGTAGGTGCCGGGCATGAGCTGAAATACCGCGCCGTCATCCCGGGTCATACTGCGGGTCACCTGTTTTCTCTCGTCCCCCTGCCCTGTAAAGACAAGGCACATCGCGGAAAGAGGCTTCCCGTTCCTGATTGCTTTCACCTTCAGGGTCCCGCCGGAGAACTCGGCCACCTTTTCGATTGTTTTGCCGTTTTCGATTTCCAGCTTTGTGAAGCTCTGGGTGGGCTTTCCCACGTCTTCCTGGTTTTCGACGACCAGGTCGTAAACGCCCGGCTGGAGCTTGAAGATTGCACCGTCCTTCCCTGTCCACAGCTGAGTCAGCACTTTCCTGTCTTTGCCTTCGCTGCCGTCAGCCTTGTAGACCCTGCTGAGCGCGGAGAGGGGCTTGCCGTTTCTCTGGGCCGTTACCTTGAGCGTCCCGCCAGAAAAGTCCGCTATCTTCTCGAGATCTTTGCCCGCCTCGATTGCGACATCCGGAAAACTGATGGTGGGCTTGTCTGGGTCCTCCTGGTTCTCAACCATCACATCGTAGGCGCCCAGGGGAAGATTGAACGCCTTGCCTTCAAGGCCCGTCATGCCTTCGGCTACTTTCTCCTTATCTTTGTCTTCGTCCTGGACCGCCTTATAGATTACGCAGTAAGCCGATAAGGGTTTTTCGTTTCTCAGCGCCTTGACCTTCAGGGTCGCCCCGAAGAATTCCGCAATCTTTTCGGTGCTTTTCCCGGCTTCGAGCGTAATCTCCTTGAAGCTTACCGTCGGTTTGTGGACGTCCACCCGGTTCTCGACAACCAGATCATAAACACCAGGGGGGAGTTTGAAGTCCGGCGATTCGGCATCAGTCCAGCCCTCCGTAACCTTCTCCTCGCCTTCACCCGATTTGTAGACCAGGGAGTAAGCCCGGCAGGGCACGCCGTTTCTTAGCGCCTTGACCTTGAGAAGGCCCCCTGAAAAATCCGCCACCTTCTCCACGGCCTGCCCGGGTTCGATTGTAATTCCCTGGAAGCTTACGCTGGGTGCGCTTGCGTCCCCCCGGTTGACAACCTTCACATCGTAGACACCCGGAACGAGCTGATAGGAAGCGGCTCCATTTTCCAGCCAGCCTTCTCCGACTTTTTCCTGCTGCCCCGCGTCCTCTACACCGGCTTTGAAGACTTCGCTGAAAGCCCGCACGGGTTTACCGTAGCTCAGAGCTTTGAGATTCAACGTTCCCGGCAGAATCACCGGTTTTTCGATTGCCTTTTTGGCCGCAACGGCGAGTTCTCCTGCATTCCTGGCCGAGAAATAGGATCCTCCGCCGGCCCTGGCAATGCAGGACAGTTCCGCTTTCTGTCGCTCGTTTACGTCGAAGCCGATCACGTGCAGCACAAACTTGATTCCCGACGCTTTCAATTCACGAACCAGCGCGCAGGGGTCGCCCTTGCAGGTTTCTTCTCCGTCGCTCACCAAAACGATTGTGCTATTCTCCTCGACGCCCTTGAGCCCCTCCACCACCTTGCGCACGGAAAAAGTTATGGGCGTCATCCCACGGGGATTGAGCCCTTTTATTCTGCTTATCAGGGCTTCTTTATCGGGCACCCCCAGAGGGGACAGTTCCTCTACATCGCTGCAATCCCCTTTTTGCCTGTGCCCGTACGCCACCAGGCCGACTTTGACCGATCCCGGCAGCTCGTTTATCAGCCGCGAGAGGGCCTCTTTTGCGGCATCGATTTTCACTTTCCCCTGGACCTGCCCCGCCATACTGCCCGATGAATCGAGAATAAAAATGAAATTTCCGCCCTGGATTTCCGCGGCCCGACAGTTTTGCACTCCGGCAACCTGAGCCGCAAGGGAGAGCGCGCACGCGCAAACCACGGTAAGCAGGAAAGAGAAAGGATATCCGAGCAAACGCACGTACATGAATTTCTCCTTTTTGCAGGCTCACATGCCGACTGAGAGCGGACCACACTCTCTCAACCGTGCGGTAGAAATCATTACCGCTCATTTATTCCGCAGAACGAGGAAGGTTCGACCGAATCCTATTCCGCCAGGAGAGTGGCCTTTCCCCAGATCTTCGCCGGTGTAGGATTTGTCGCATCCAAATTACAGGTATTTACTTTCCGGATGGTTTTGAATTTCGCCAGGTCTTCATTTGTGAGACGAAAAGTGAAGAATTCCTCTAAAATCTTGTCCTGACCGGGAGCAAAGTTTTTGCTGAAAGCAACATCGAAATGATCGCATTTTGCTTCCGGGTCCCCGGCCTCAAGCGATCCAAATTCGAGTACTGCGCCATTCTCATCCCGCTCGATCGAGGCCGTGTAGGTGTCCGGACTCTCGGTCTGTTCATCGGTAAAGGAACAACCGTTGTCCGTCTCGACTTTGGCGGAATAGACCGCCATATAGAACTGGAGCTTATCTCCCGGCCGCATTGCAGACACACCGCCAAGCCCCTGGTAAAGAGAGGCCGGTGAAGACTCATCGAGACCTTTTCCCGTAAGGGCCTTCATGTTCATTCCAATGTGCCCCGTCCACCGGGAAGAAGGAGCGAACTGCCCGACTGCCGTGCCTTTGAAGGTATATCCTTCCTGGCTGGTTGCCCCCCATTCGAACTGAATCTTGAAGGCAATCGGCTTTGAGCTGTCCGCCAGGCTTCGAGGAACCGAAAATCCCAGCAGTGCGGTGCCTATGAGAATGCAGAGCAAAAGCCGGGATTTGTTCTTCCAACTCGAATAATGCAGGGAATTGCAGGTCTTGCGGAACGCCGACAGATCGGCAGGTTTAGAGTGAAGCATGCGCATAGGAAAGCTCCCCCGAAAACGGTGATTGTTTGTACCCGTCCGTCTCTTTGGACGGTCGCCTAGCAGCCAAAGCTCTTGATGGGAATTTCCGCAACTTACATCAGAGGGGATTATTGGGATGACTTTACCACGATTCAGTACCGAGCCACAAGGCGAGTTTGTGACATGCCGGTGACATGCTGGCAGGAACAGCCCTGACAGCCGCTCTAACTGGTGCTATGATACGGTATTTGTATGCGTATATATGCGCCTGCTCAATAAATGAGCGGCCTTTTATAGGTCGCTAAAGTTGTAAAAAGCGGCTAGTATTCATATGGAAAGCACCACTCACATTAGAAGCCTCGGAAATACTGGGAGAGATTTAGCTGTCGGGAGTTGCCATGAGGAGCGAGGGGAGATCAGTAGAGCATGAAAAAGCTTTGCGCGAAAGCGAAGAACGTTTCCGCGTGATGGCGGACTCCATTCCACAGCTTGCCTGGCTGGCAAAAGCTGATGGATATATCTATTGGTACAATCGACGCTGGTTCGAATATACGGGCACCACACCCGAACAGATGGAGGGATGGGGCTGGCAGAGTGTTCACGATCCGGATGCTTTGCCGGGAGTCCTTGCGCGCTGGAAGGAGTCTATCGCAACAGGCCGGCCTTTCGATATGATTTTCCCGTTGCGTGGAGCGGACGGAACTTTCCGGCAGTTTCTCACCCGTGTGGAGCCGGTGAAAAACGCCGAAGGCGTGGTTGTCCAGTGGTGCGGAACAAACACCGACATCACCGAGCGTAAATCCATGGAGGAGGAGCTTCGGGAACTGTCCCAACGGCTCAGCTATCACGTCGATAATTCACCGCTTGCAGTAATCGAGTGGGGGGCCGACATGCGGCTTATACGCTGGTCGCGTGAGGCCGAGCGCATGTTCGGCTGGCGGGCCGATGAGGTGCTCGGGAAAAGAATGGAGGATTTCCGCTGGATTTACAATGAGGACATAGGCCATGTGGCTGATGTCTCATCCGATCTGACGACCGGGTCCAACCCGAAACGCTTTTCCGCCAACCGAAACTACTGCAAGGACGGCTCCATCATCCATTGCGAGTGGTACAATTCCTCCCTGCTGGACGATTCGGGCAAACTTAAGTCAATCCTGTCGCTCGTGCTGGACGTTACCGAGCGCGTCCGTATGGAAGATGAGCTTCGCAGGAGCGAGTCGCGCTTCAGACTGCTCTCGGAAACCGCAGGCCTCCTGCTTAGATCGGATAACCCCCAAGGCATCGTTAACGAGTTATGCCGAGAAGTAATGGAGCATCTCGACTGCCAGGCTTTTTTCAATTTTCTGGTGAACGAGAGGGCCGGGAAACTTCTCCTGAATGCCTTCGCCGGCATTCCCGAAGAAGAAGCCCGAAAGATCGAGTGGCTGGATTACGGGGTCGCCGTTTGCGGATGCGCGGCCATCGAGAAAAAACGCATTATCGCCGAGGACATTTTTCATACTCCCGACATTCGCACCGACCTGGTCAAATCCTACGGCATTCAGGCTTATGCATGCCATCCTCTGATGATTCAGGACAAAGTCATCGGCACGCTCTCTTTCGGCACGAAAACGCGCCCCCGTTTTTCACCCGACGATATTGCCCTCATGAAGACCGTGGCAGACCAGGTTGCCGTTGCCATGGAGCGGATCAGGCTTATCGAAGGACTCCGAAATGCTCGCGACCAGTTGGAACTGCGTGTTGAGGAGAGAACCTCCGAGCTCAAGAGCTATATGGCAAAATTGGAGGAGAGCAACCGGGCGCTTCAGGATTTTGCCTCGATTGCCTCTCACGACCTGCAGGAACCCCTTCGCAAGGTAACGTCTTTCGTCAGTATGCTCAAAAGAGGGTATAGCGCATCTCTGGATGAAAGAGGTAAAGAGTACCTCAACCGCGTGCTGGGTGCTACCGACCGGATGCAGTCTCTAATCAGGGCGCTTCTCGAATACTCTCGGGTCAGCACCAGAGGCGAGGAGTACAGTCTTGTCGATCTTTATGAAGTGGTCGGCGAAGTCCTGTCGGACCTGGAAGTGAGGATCGACAGTTCGGGCGCAAAGATCGAGATCGGGGAGTTGCCTTCGGTAAAGGCCGATCCGACCCAGATGAGGCAACTGCTTCAAAACCTGATCGGGAACGCGTTAAAGTTCCAGAAAACTGGGGAAACCCCTTTGGTCCGGATACACGGTACTGTTTCCGACGGCGAAACGGGAATTTGTGTCGAAGATAACGGCATCGGATTCGAGGAACAGTACATCGACAGGATTTTCGCCCCGTTCCAGCGACTGCATGGCCGCGAGCAATACGAAGGAACGGGCATGGGGCTCGCCATCTGCAAAAAGATAGCCGAAAGGCATGGCGGGACTATCTCGGCGAAGAGCCGGCCCGGAATGGGGGCGGCCTTTGAGATCAGGCTGCCGCAGGTCTAAGAAGCACGGCACCGGACAGGATGGGTGGGAGCGGAGCGGGAACCCATCGTTTTTTGAGGTTCGTTCCCCTCGCAGTCGCCGGGAAGCTCAGTGGCTATCGAATGCGACTCCTTTTTCCGTATGGCAACTTCCCCTTGTTACCAGGCACCAAATTATGCCTCCCCGGCCAATCGTTCCCTGGCGTTCCGAAAAACGATGGGTTGTCACTCATCCTTCAAAAAATGTCGGAAGCACTGTAGGGTGGGCGCAGTTTCATCGTCCGGCCATCGGCAAGGTTGCCGGCGACGATCAGCTTACCCTCATTGCAAAAAACCAGATCAGCTAAACCAGTTCCGCCTTGTGCTCAGCCACTCGGAAACCGTCTCCTGAAGCCATCCGTCCATTTTCTTTTCGAGGTAGAACGCGGGCCGAAGAAGGTCGCCGTCGCGGGGGACCATTCCTTCGCGTCTTGCAATATCGGCCAGGGCCGTATATGGGTAGATCCGGATTCCGGTGGTCACCTTACCGGACTCCAGGTCGAGCGAATCGGCGAATTGGAGGCTCTCCGACACGGTCTCCCGCGTCTCTCCGGGCCCGCCGAGCATGAGAAAGCCCATCCTGGTGATTTCGTATTTATCGAGCAGGGCCGAGATCCTGCGAAGTTCTTCCAGGTGAAAACGTTTGTTCATTGCGCGCAGGATTTTTTCGGATCCGCTTTCGAACCCAAAGCTCACTTCGACACATCCGGCGCAGGCCATTTTTTCGATCAGCCCCTCGGTTACTTTCCAGGGGTAGAGTATGCAGCGCCACCGGATATCGATCCCGCTCGCAATGATCCTGTCGCAGATTTCGCCCGCGTAGGAAGCGGGGAAGTTGAAGGTATTGTCTACGAAGAAGATGTTTGTGAAGCCCGCTTCGGCAAAGCGGATAAGCGATTCCATTACGCTCTCGACGGACCTTCTCCGCAGGATGCGCCCTTCAATCGTTGCGGTCGAACAGAAGCTGCATTCCATCGGGCAGCCGCGCCGGGTCTGGAACGGAAGCCAGATCGCCTCTTTTCTGAATTCGGCGGGGAAAGTGATGAACCCGTTGGCAACCGGAAGACGGAAGCGGTCGAGTTCCCTCAGTATCGCCCTTTTGCCCGCCCAGGGCCTGCCGGGCAGAAAGAGATTCGGAACATCCGAAAATTTTTCCTTCCGCGCCAGCCTGTCCAGGAGCATCGGTAACGCGGATTCGCCTTCGCCCTGGATTCCCATATCGGCGCCGAGATAAGAGAGGGTGCTTTCGGGATATATGCTGTAGCCCGCTCCTCCGAGTATTATTGGAGCCGAGCTGAAGCGGCGGCACATGGAGACGACGTCCCGGGCCGCATCGAGCAGAAACGCCGCGGATCCCATCTGCTGGTCGTCGATGTTCCTGACGGAGATGCCGATCGCCTCGGGCCGGAAATCCGCGATCGCATTTTCGAGAAGTCCGGTGGTATTGTTTCTCGTCATGAGGTTCAAAAGGCGGACCTCGTGCCCCGCCTCCTGGGTTGCCGTCGCAACGCACGCCAGCCCCATCGGCAGGACAGGCATCTGGAGCTGTTCCGTATTTGCCGAAATCAACAAGACCCGCATAATTCCATCCATTCTCCGGGAGTGTTGAATTATTGCTCGTTTGAAGCAGCGACTACTTAAATATTAGCACTTTGCGGCAGTTGTTCAATTGCGATCCCATTTACCGGCCATGTATGAGCGGCGGGAATATTACAAGGCCCGCACGCCGGGTCCGCCAATTTTGACTGGATTTCCTCCCTATGCTATCATTGTCGTCGGCGGGTGAACTTCATCAGGCTCTCATGGAAAGTTCCTGTTTACAGGACCGGAATGCCGCAACTCAGGCGCACTCGGCAGGTCCATATCTCTTATGGCACTATTACCTTAACAAGGCCTCCAATGCACAAAATTGTATCCGTAATCAACCAGAAGGGCGGCGTGGGAAAAACCACCACTTCGATAAACCTGTCCGCGGCCCTGGCGAGAAAAAACAAACGGGTCCTCCTGATCGACCTCGACCCGCAGGCGCACTCGACAATTGGGCTGGGAATCGACCCCGGGACCTACCAGGTCGCCATGCAGGACGTCCTGCTCCGGAAGGCGGGGATTCGCGATACCGCACTCCCGACAAAAACCGACAATCTTTTCGTCGCCCCTTCGCATATCCGGCTCGACAGGGCCGAACAGCAGCTCGCAACCGAACTCTTCCGCGAGACATTCCTCTCCAAGGCGATCCAGGACCTCGACTACGACTTCATCATTATCGACTGCAGGCCCACCCTGGGCACGCTCACGATTAATGCCCTCTATGCCTGCAACTTCATCATAGTGCCCTGCGAGATGGGGCGCTACTCCCTGGACGGGTTCTCGGACCTCATGGAGACAATCGACAATGTGAAGAACGGCAATTTGTTCGTAAAGGAAAGTTCCATCCGCATCCTGCTCAACAAATACGATGCGCGGAACAAGGTGAGCAACGAGTGGGTGTTCAACCAGTTGGAACCGTTCAAAAATCTTTTGTTTGGCACTATGGTCCGCAAAAATGAGGCCCTGAACCAGGCGCAAATGGCCCAGGAGCCGATTTTCAACTTCAAACCCGACAGCATCGGTGCCGCGGACTTCCTAAACCTGACCGGCGAGTTCCTGAAAATATGCCTTCAATACGAGAAAAATTAGCTGGTAAAACGAGCAAGCTGGCGATCCCGCGGGAAAAGATCAAGGACCACCCGGCCGACCCGAACGGTTTCCAGGAAGGGGCTTTCTGCCAGGTCGAAATCGAATTGATCAGCCCGGACCTGAACCAGCCGCGCAAATACTTCGATCCGGGTTCCCTGGAGGAACTCAGCCAGTCCATCGCGCAGAGGGGAGTCCTTCAGCCCGTCCTGATACGCAGGGAACCCACGGGAGAGATCTACCTCGTCGCCGGAGAACGCCGCTTCAGGGCGGCGAAGATGGCGGGGCTGGAGAAGATTCCGGCCGTTATCACGCGGGGCAATCCCATGGAGATCGCAATCATCGAAAATCTTCAGCGGGAAGATCTCAGGCCTGTTGAGGAGGCGGAAGCGCTTGGGCGCATGGTGGACGAGTACAGCTACACGCACGAGCAACTGGCATTCGCCATAGGCAAAGCGCGCTCTACGATAACGGAAACGCTGAGTCTTAACCGGCTGCCCGAGGAGATCAAGGAGGAGTGTCGGCGCGCCGACGCCTGGCCCAGGCGGCTCCTCGTGGAAGTTGCCAAACAGCAGACCCCCAAAGCGATGCTGAAGCTCTTCAATCGGATAAAATCGGCGAGCCTCAAAAGCGGCCAGGTCAGGGAAATCACCAGGCAGAAGCCGAAAAAAGGCCAGAGCGCAGAGATTGCCGTCGCCCTGGGCAGAATATCCGACCTGAAAAAAAGCCTCGGTGGGATCGATCTTGCTGCCGCCAAGCCCAAGGAAGCGGAGAAGCTCCTTTCAGAACTGCGCGATCTGAAAAAGATGATCGAGGAAATACTCGACTGAGCGAGCCCGCGGACAAAGACTTTTCAACCACGAAGGGCGAAATTCACAAAATCTATGCGCTGGATCCCGGCTCAGGAGCACTGCCGGGATGACGGGTTGGGGAACTTGGTCGCAAAATGCCCGGCAAAAAGGTTTGTCTCTTTTTGGGCAACAGCCCCCGGGCCTTGGGCACCAGCGGATATCATAGACCAAAGGTGACGAGAGTGAGGCAGGGTGGGCACAAGTCTTATCGTGCCCACCGTCCGGCCAGCCGACAAACGGGACCCTTTGCTTCCGTCCCCCTGCAGGCCGGGAGAAGAAACGAAATTAAAGAAAGAAAGCCACAGGATCTCTCCCCTGAAATCTTCGCAGCACAAAGGGCAGGGTTGAAGCCCTGCCCTCTGCGTAGAAGAAATCCCGTCCGATTGCACTCCGACTGCCGCCGGAGAGCCTGACCTTCATAGCCCTGACTCATTTGCCCGGTGCCTTGGGCCAACACGATGTGTGCCGGCCGCCCCGCAGTTACTGCTTTTTCAGCGTGCCGACAAACATGCTGCCGTCTATGAAGTTGCTCCCCTGGATATACAAAGTGTCGGGAGTACGCGTCCCATCATGGAGCCTGTAGCCTCTGACGATCTCGGCAGAGAGTTTGAAACCGGGCGCCGTCATATAAAGATCGCGTCCTCCCCTCATGGCCGAGAATACGATCGCCGGGTCTGAAATCGTCCCGCTGAAGAAGTTCCCGTTCTTGGTTGTAATGATGAGAGTCGAACCGGTAAGAACCGATGTGGTTCCGTCCACGTGCACGAAATTCAAGTCCCCGGTCCACTGGGAATTGAGCAGAACGAGGGCCGGCGGTTGCGCAAAGACGGTGCCGGCGGCGAACAGCAGCAAAATGCATAGACTCGCAGCACAGAACGTTCTTTTCATTTTGGATCCTCCTGTAAATTATACCGCAATTCGATCTGAGTTTCGGATGGGGGGCAAGCGCCGAGCGCTCACCCCCGACCCGTCGTTTGGCGGATAGTGTGCTATTTCAAACGTGACTGCTCCGAGCTGTCGTCATCACTGCCAGATGTTGTTGTTATACCTGTACCAGCGGTTTCCTTCGGAATACCAGAACCGGTCCCCGTCACATCGCCACCAGCGGCGGCCGTCATTTCGCATCCAGTAATTATTCATGTACCGCCACCAGTTCGTTCCGTCATTCCACCACCAATTCCTTCCGTCATGGCGGTAGGAGTAGTGTCCGTCGTTGTACCACCATTGGTTGCCTTGATGGCGCCACTGACCGCCATTGCCACCGCCGTGGTGGTCGTCTCCGCCACCCCAGTTTCCGCCGGGACCGCCGTGGTCATCTCCGCCACCCCAGTTTCCTCCGGGACCGCCGTGGTCGTCACCTCCGCCTCCCCAATTGCCGCCATGATCCCCACCTCCGGGACCGCCATGGTCTCCGCCCCAGTTTCCACCGCCATGGTCGCCGACGCCGTTTCCGCCGGTGCCATATCCGTACGGCATTATGCCGGGCAGCTGAGGCCTGTCATCAGCGAGCGCTGCCGAGCAAATCAGCACGGAAGCGGCTACAAACACCATCGCGATCACGAATCTTTGAATATTCCTGCTAACCATACCTTCCTCCTTTTTAGCCCTGAGGCCATCGAAAACCACACTATCCTGTTCGGGGCGCAGTGTATTGGAATTGCCCGGTTTGCCTCAATCCGGCCAAATCGGTATATCCCTTTGGCAACGCGTGTAATTGGGCTTCCCGGATCGTCCTGAGAAGAAGGTCTCAAAGATAGGGCATGTAAGTCCTGGTACTCGACAGTCAAAATCCCCGTCGCCACGGAACCTCTGGGGACGTGAAGCCGCGCGGGCTGTACAGATAAGAATATCAGGAGAGGATTCGGGCCATGGTGCGACAGAAAAATCACACCATGCAGAGCATTACGGATCGGGGCTCGGAGAAAAAAGTCGCTAATTTCCCGGGAGGAAGGAGGTTGAAAATGTCCCAATTTCGACATCGGCACGAGCAAGCCGGAGGGCATGTGCTTTGGGCAGGAGAGCGAGCCGGCCGAATCGACAAAGGGGGCGGGACTTTCTGAAAGCCCCGCCCCCTTAAGGTCTTATGGAACAAGCTTGGATGGAGAGTTATTGCTTTCGCTGCTCTCCTTTATCACACCGTCCGAATCGATGACCGCGAGGACGTACCTGCCGGAGAAAGAGCCGGTTGCCCTGTGCGTGGTGAAGGTCAGATTCGTGGACGCACCGGCCGCGAGGCCGGAGACGTTGGCCGTGCCAAGGAGCACGTTTTTCGTCACACCGTCATAAGAGATGTAGACGGTCACCTTGAACGCCCCTGCCGCGGCACTTCCCGCGTTGGAGACGGTGAGCACGGAATTTAGATATTGGATCTTGCCCTTGTACGAGAGGGTCGGAGTCGACCAACTGCCGGACAGATCCGCCAATGCAGGAGCGGGCGGCGGAGTCGGACTCGGCGTGGCGCAGGCAAACTCGACATAGTTGGCGGAATAGCCGACCTGGTTGCAGCCGTAACGGATCCTCATGTATCCGCCCTCTCCCCAGGACGTCCCCCAGCTGTTTCTCAGAATCCAGTACCCGTTGTCCGGACCGATGTCGTCAATCCAGCCGACCAGGGCAATCGCATGATTCACCTGCCCGGATTCGTTGGAATTGAAAACGCCTCCCGTGTAGGCCTGGAACTGGGGCCCCACATGGACTGCCGCGGCAATCGGGCCGTAGGTGTAGAGGGCCTGTTTTATTGCCTGAACTGTGGGTACGCTGTCCTGACCGGCCAGGTAAGCCCAGTTGGAGATCTTATAGATATGTTTGTAAGGACCGCCGCAGGCCGTATCGGTCGCCTTGAAAGGGGCCGCGCTTTCCAGGACCGCTCCGGGGCCGGCCTCGTCCAGGCCCGATTTGTTCAGGTGGTAATCGTGGCCCCACCAGCCGCCGTTGCACCCCCAGCCATCCGTATTGCAGGAGGTGAGGTACTGCTCGGAAAGGTCCACCGTGGCGCCGCACTTCAGCTGTATCTGCGACTCGAGCGGGGCGATCGTTCCAAAGGCCCAGCAGTCCCCGCAGACACCCTGGTTCTTGATGGGAGTAGTCCCGCCCAGGCTGCGCCAGTCGTAAGAGGATGGAAGAGCCGTCGCGGTGAGCAGATGGCCGGGCGGCATGACCAGAGCGCTCTTTCCCCAGTCCGGCGGCTCCCTGAGGCCGCAAAGCTGACCGATATCCTTCTCCATTGCCGAAGAATACCCCACCGAAAACGTATGGCCGCCCCGGGCAACTTCTTTTTCAACCCGTTCGACCTTTGCCTGCACGGCCGGATCGATCGGCTTGAAAACCTGATCGGCGTGCGCGATGGATACGGTGGTCAGCAGAGCGGCCACAACAAAAAACACCCATGCCCGTGCACGTTTCTTCAACATAAAACCTCCAATAGATTTTGCAGAGAAAACAGAAATTTCATCCCTGACCGACGGACGTTAAGCCCTTTTCAGTAAATTGGATGATTCCTTGAAGACAGCCCCTGGTTTCACAAGTTTCAGCGGGTACCCTACCAACTCTTGCCTTGTGAAAAAGAACTCCGTGAAAAGAAGATGCTATTCTATAAACAATAATTTGAGGCAAGACGAGCAAAAATTATCAGAGAAGATTCTTTCGGTTTTATGCGAGGAAGTATGCGGCTCCGGAGTTGCCGTACTGCAAGTCCGGAACCGGAAGAAGCTTTGTTCGGCAAGCAGGGATAGGTCTGCAAATTTTTCAAACTTTTCTATTGGTGCCAGCTCGGGTGCAGGCTCCTTTCGTTAGAAGCGCCAAACCCCGATGGATTCCATACAGAATCCGGCTGCGCCTGATTCATGCCTGCACACCCGGCGGAAATTGAAATAAAAGCAAGGACAAGCCACAGTAAAGCACCTTTTCTAATTTTCAGTCTCCTTCCCCGGAAAGGGTACTTAATTCCTGGTATTGAAAGGCCTCCATCCATAGTTGAAAATATGAATATCACCACGAGGTCTATACGTAAATTTAATTGCTGTAAATATACGGCCTATAGTGTGAAGAATTGTAAAAAAGAATCAGACGTTTCCGTTACAAATGTTTACAATTCTTTTTGTCATTGTATGCCATTTATTAATAGTTTGGACAATTTTCTTATCTTCTACATCGTTGCCAATTACTTGTTTACAAATCTTGCCATGATGTTTCATTCTTGAATTCAGTATACGGGAAGAAAGGAATGTCCAAAGACGCTGCAGTTTTCAGTCTCCGGACATTGAACTGAATTCCAAGCCGAATTCGGAACCGGCAAAATGTGACGGCCCCGACACATAACTGTCTTGACCCCGGACCGGGAAACTTCTATGCATATGCATCTCGGCATTATCGGAATTCATGTGACGACTTTCGGGAGGATCGGGTTGACCGGGATCGGTGCGACACAGAACGTTCGGCGGGTGTGGGCAAACAAGAGGATCCTTGTGGGAAGCGGGCTGGCGCACCTCACCCACGACGGGTTTTCGGACATGCTGTACGTCTTTTTCCCTCTCTGGCAGGCTCAATTCAATCTGGCATTTTTTCAGGTCGGCTTATTCAAGATGCTCTTTTCGGGCACTCTCGCCTTCCTTCAGGTACCGTGCAGCTATCTTGCAAGACGCGTCGGGGGGATTCGGCTTCTCCTCGCCGGGACTTTGCTGACCAGCATGGCAGTGGCCTCGATCGGATGGGTCGGAGCGCCCATCGTTCTCGGATGCCTGCTCGTCCTGGGCGGACTCGGCGAGAGTGTGCAGCACCCCCTGTCGTCCACTTTGATTTCCAACGCTTACGAGGATGCGGAGCAACGCCGGGCCGCGCTCAGTATTTTCAATGTGTCCGGCGATATCGGCAAGCTGGTCTTTCCTGCAGCCGCAGCCATGCTCATCAGCCGCTTCGGCTGGCCGCCGACGATCCATGTCATGGGGCTTTTCGGGATATTCATCACGGTACTCCTCGTCTTTCTAACGGCAAAAGGAAAACCGTTGACCTGTGCCGGAGAGGCCGAGCAAGCGGGCAAAAGGACAGGTGCCTCCATCTTTAAGGGAAACCGGGCCTTCATCGCCCTGCTCGTTATCGGGGTCCTCGACAGCGCGACGCGGATGGGATTTCTGACCTATCTGCCTTTTCTGCTGCGGAATAAAGCCGCGGAGATTGCGCTTACAGGTTTTACCCTCAGCCTGATCTTCGCGGGAGGCATCGCAGGGAAATTCGTCTGCGGCGTGCTTGCAACGCGAGTGGGCGTGCTGCGGACAGTCCTGATCACCGAATCCCTCACTGCCGTCTGCATATGGGCCATGCTCCTGCTGCCGCTCGGAGCGATACCGTTTCTATGCCCGATCCTGGGCGTCGCCCTGAACGGCACCTCCTCCGTTCTGTACGGGAGCGTTCCCGAATTGGTTCCCGGAGAGAAACGCAACGAATCCTTCGCGGTCTTTTATACGGCAACAATCGGTTCCGGCGCGGTTTCTCCGTTCCTGTACGGATTTGCGGGCGATCTGATCGGCCTCATCCCCATGCTGATCCTGGTCGGTACGCTCGTACTTGCCACACTGCCTTTGACTCTCCCGTTGCGGGGAAAGCTGGTGAATTGATCTGTCATGGAAGAACCGCGAGAACTCCAAACATCGATTTCAGATAAACGGCCCAGCCTGGTTCAGATTCATCTCGCGGTCCTTTTGTTCGGCTTCGCAGGCGTCCTCGGCAAGAACATCGATGCCGGCCCGGTTGTAATTACCTTCGGGCGGACGTCCCTGGCAGCCGCGGCACTCCTTATCGGCATGCTGCCGGCAGGAGTGAGCCTTTCCATCAAAAAACCGCGGGATTTCGCGACCCTGCTCCTCTCGGGAATGCTCCTTGCCCTGCACTGGTACACCTTTTTCGAATCCATACGGATTTCATCGGTCGCGGTGGGGCTGATTACCTTTTCAACTTTCCCGATTTTCGTGACCTTCATGGAACCCCGTTTCTTCGGCGAGAGACTGCACCGGTCGGACATCTGGGCGGCATTGGCTGTCATTACGGGAGTTGCGCTGGTAGTACCTTCGTTCGACTTCGGCAACGACGTGACCCGGGGAGTGTTCTGGGGAGTTCTTTCCGGCTTTTCCTTCGCAATACTGTCATTGCTGAACCGCATGCATGTGCGCTTTTATTCGCCGGCTGCCGTGACCTTTTACCAGCAGGCTTTCGCAACGCTCTTCAGCCTGCCTGTGGTGCTTATTGTCGGAGAATTGCCGTCAAAGGAGGGGCTCCTGCTCATCCTCGTTCTGGGAGTCGTCTGCACGGCACTGGCACATGGTCTTTTCGTTGCCGGCCTGAAGCACGTAAAGGCCCAAACGGCCGGAATCGTTTCGTGCCTCGAGCCCGTTTACGGCATTGTCGCGGCGGTGGTCCTGACCGGCGAACTCCCGACGCTGAGGACGATAGCCGGCGGCTTGATTATTCTCGGATCCGTTTTCTTCTCGACACTGATGCAGGAAAAACCGGAAGATAAACCCGACTGGGTGTGAGATATTGAAGAGAAGAGAATCAAAATAAAAAGGGCGGGCAATGAATGCCCACCCTTGAAACGGTCACTGAAGCGAACAAAACACCCCTATGCGCTTTGTTCGGTTTAATTATATCCGACTGCTTACCCGGGTCAATATGTCCCCAACGGGGCCGGGCAAGATTTTTTCATTTCGATTTTCGAAAGGTACCACCGGTCATGAAATTCTATATAGATTCCGCCAATATTTCTCTCATCGAATCCCTCATGAAGACCGGGATTTTTTACGGTGTGACGACAAACCCCATCATCCTTCGGGCGAGCGGTATTCATTGCGACCGGATTGGAGAGTTGGCACACAGGGTCGCCGACCTTGGGGCCCGGGAGATTTTTCTCCAGAGCTGGGGCTCCAGCGCTGATGCGCTTCTTGCCAATGGGCGGCGGCTTGCCGAAATCGGAGAAACGGTCGTGGTAAAATTTCCGGCCACCCGTGAGGGATTGGAAGCAGCCGCGGCGCTCGCCAAAGCGGGTGCGCGGACGTGCATTACGGCCGTCTATTCTCCCTTTCAGGCCGTCCTCGCCGCGGCAGCCGGAGCAGCTTACGTCGCCCCTTACCTGGGACGCATGAACGATGCCGGGCGCGACGGGCACGAACTGATTGCGCAGATGTCCGACGCCCTGCTCGGCACGGAAAGCTCCACCGAGATACTCGCGGCAAGTATTCGAAGCCCGGAGGACACGGCAGTCCTGGCATCCAACGGAGTGCGCCACATTACTCTTTCCCCGAAGGTGGCGGAATTGCTTTTCCGGGAGCAGCTCACCATAGAAGCCGTCGAGGCATTCGAAGCCGCTGCCGAAGAACTGCAGCGGTGATGGTTGTAATATAAGCCGCCAATATTCATGAATGGGGAACGGTGAGGCCGGTAGGGTGGGCACAAAGCTTTATCGTGCCCACCGCCCGCCCCTTCGGATCAGAACTCATCGGCATTGCCGGGGCGGTGGGCACCCGAAACCGCAATGCTGTTGCTTTAATGACCCCGCCCCGGTAGGCCAAGTATTTTGGACAGCACGTACTGGATACTACCCGGCCTGCCGGGGCGGGGTTCCCAAGGCGGACCTTGGGAACCAGCGGCGTATTACCTTAAAGCAACAACATTGACCCGAAACCGGTGCCCACGGGTGACACGGGCAACGGCTTTTTGTTGCCCGTGCCGGAGGCAAGAGGGCTTGCTCTTCTGCGGGGTCTTCGGCAGGAACTCAGACTTTAGCTCCACCCCTCCCGTCCTTCGGACCCAGGCAGCAAAAAGACGCTGCCTGGGCCATCCACGCGATTCCAGGCCGGCACGGTCTGGAACTGGAGACGGTAGGGTGGGCACCCGGTATTTGGGGTGCCCACCACCCGGCCATCCCGATGAACCATGATCCAAGGGGACGGACGGTGGGCACGGTGAAGCTTGTACCCACCCTACGCCGCTTATCGTCCACTCAATTGAAGTTTCATAAGAGCGGCGCCGCCCCGTCTTTGGACGGAGTTTTATCGAGAACGAAACTTCAGCACTTGTGCTGCCGAGTCGTTCCTGAAAAATGAAGTTTCATACAAGAGTTTGTTAAGGTCTTGAATTCGCGACTAATCCGCCCTGGAAGCCTGGTTTCCTGAACAACTCCAGGGCAGATGGCCCCCGCTCCTTTGATGCATTCATGAATCGACACCCTGCCAACCACAACCTTTTCATCTTTCCTACATGGCGATTCACTTCCGGTTCACGCCGTTTTTCTTGGCACTCCGCTTGCATCAAAATTCAATACTTTCGTACCGCTGAAGACCTTCTATTACCTCTTGAGTGGGAGATCCGGGATGGGCAAATCCAACTGCTATACCTTTAACCTGATGAAGCCGGGCGTTCCGTCCGAAATCTGCTCCTCGTGCGAGTTGGAGGAAATACTGGAAGCCTCTCACGACGGACTTTTCATAACCGACGGGGACGGCAAGGTCCTCATGGTTAACAGCGCATGGGAGCGCATCTGCGGCATCCACAGGGATTTTGCAGTCGGCAAGAACGCCCAGGGCCTGGTCGATAACGGGTTCTACACCGAATCGTGCGCCAACCGGGCGATACGAGAGAGGAAGAAAGTCACCATCATGCTCGAGATGACCCGCGGAGACAAGGTGGGCCAGAAGATAATGGCGACAGGGATACCCATATGGGGCGAAGACGGCGAACTCAAGCGAACGGTCGTTAATGTCCGTGATATCACTGAAATTCTGTATCTCAAGGACCTGCTGGAAAAAACCAGGCAGCTGAATGAAATCTATGCCGCCGAACTGGAGCAGATGCGTTTTCAGCATATTGCCAGAGACGGAGACATCATTGCGAGAAGCCCGAAGACAAGGCGCGTTCTGGAAATGGCCACACAGGTGGCCAAGGTGGATTCGACCGTCCTGATTACGGGAGAATCGGGTTCCGGCAAGGAGGTGATAGCCAACGCCATTCACCGTCTCAGCCGGCGCGCAAACGGCCCGCTGGTCAAGGTGAACTGCGGAGCCATTCCTGAGAACCTCCTGGAGTCGGAACTGTTCGGCTATGAGGCCGGGGCCTTTACCGGCGCGAGAAAACAGGGCAAGCCCGGCCTGTTCGAGCTGGCCGAGAAGGGGACCCTGTTCCTGGACGAAGTGGGGGACATCCCACTGAGCCTCCAGGTAAAGCTCCTGCGCGCCTTGCAGGACCACGAAATAATGCGTGTGGGCGCTGTGAAGTCTTTCCCGGTCGATGTGCGGATCATCGCGGCGACGAACAGGGACCTGGCTGCGATGGTTGCCACCGGAGCTTTCCGGGAGGACCTCTTCTACAGGCTCAATGTGGTCTCCCTTCAGCTTCCCCCTTTGCGCGACCGCAGAGAGGACATACCCCTGCTCGTCCTTTCGTTCCTGGAGAGGATCAATAAAAAGTACCGCTATTCCAAGCGTTTCTCGCCCATGGTGGTAGACCAGTTCATGCATTATTCCTGGCCCGGAAACATCCGTGAACTGGAAAACGTTATCGAACGGCTCCTGGTCATGACGGACAGCGAGGAAGTGCAGATCGGGCATCTGCCGCAGTACATGATTCAGTATCATGCGGCGCCCAACGATGCGCCGCCCTGCCCCGCCAATATGCCCCTCAGCAAAGCCATCGAGCATCTGGAGGTTCAGATGCTCACCCAGGCACTCAAGACGAACGGCAGCACCCGCAAGGCGGCCGCCTCCCTCAGAATCAGCCAGTCCGCGCTGATGCGCAAGATCAAGAAGCACAAGATAGCGATTTCACTGGATGAACAGGACGAAGCAGCTTTTTTTGATGTCATCAGGATCTAAGTCTCGACTCGAATCGATGATTCGAGTCCAATTCGACTCATCGATTCGATTTGCGTTCATCACCTGATTTCGACCTCCGAATCGCGGCCAAATCCGGCTTTCTCCTCTCTCGAATCATTCCCGGGTTAATCGAAATCGACTCACCCTCCAGAATGGGATCGATTCCCGCGCAATCGGCTGCACACCCTTCCGTGCCCCTACCCACAACGCTGTAGCCCCCTACTGCGAAGGCCGGCACAGACTTTGCCATCCCAAAGAACCGGAAGATGGGGATTTGGCCAGTCGAAATGAAACGGTTAGGACAATTAGGAGGCTATCGATGGCGAAGTTTTTGTCTGCTGAGGAAGCAGTCAAGTTGATCAAGTCGGGGGACACGGTCTCCATATCCGGGTTCATGGGTATGGGGCATCCGGAAGAAGTTTCCCTGGCGATGGAAAAGCGGTTCCTGGAAACCGGCGAACCCACAGGCCTGACCCTGGTCCACGGCGCCAGCCAAAACGACGGCAAGTCCAACTGGGGATTGAACCGCTGGGGCAAAGAAGGCCTGATAAAGAAGGTCATCGCCGCACACTGGGGTCTCCAGCCCGATATCATCCGGATGGCGGTCGAGGAGAAGATCGAGGCCTATAACATTCCCCAGGGACCGATCATGAACCTCTTCCACGCGATCGCCTCCAAGAAGCCTGGTGTCCTGACCCATGTCGGACTGAAGACTTTCGTCGATCCCAGGGAGACCTGCGGAAGACTCAACAGCATAAGCAAAGACACCTATGTCGAACTCACGAAGATCGACGGCAAGGAATACCTTCTCTACAAGACCTTCCCGATCAACTGGGCAATCATTCGCGGAACGACCGCGGACGAGTTCGGAAACATCTCCATCGAAAAAGAAGGGATCATGCTGGAGTTCCTGGCCCTCGCTCTCGCAGCCAAGGGATCGGGCGGCAAGGTCATCGTCCAGGTCGAAAGAATCGCGAAGGCCGGCACGCTTCATCCGATGCGGGTGAAGATCCCCAAAGTGCTCGTCGATTACGTCGTCGTCGCCAAGCCCGAGAACCATTGGCAGGTCCCGATGGCGGAAGCCTACAACCCGAGCCTCTGCGGCGAGACGAGGATTCCTATCTCCGAAGTGGAACCGCTGCCGATGAGCGAGCGCAAGGTCATCTGCCGCCGTTGCGCAATGGAACTGGTTCCCGATGCGACCATCAACCTCGGTATCGGCATCCCGACCGGTGTCGGCGTCGTCTGCGCCGAAGAGGGCCTCAACGACAACCTGACAATGACGGTCGAACCGGGCGTTATCGGCGGCGTGGCACTCGGCGGTCTCTACTTCGGATGCGCGATCAACCCCGAAGCCATGCTCGACCACCCGAACATGTTCGATTTCTACGATGGCGGCGGCCTCGACCTGGCAGTCCTCGGCATGGCCGAAATGGACCAGTACGGCAACGTCAACGTCAGCAAGTTCGGCCCGCGGATCGCAGGTTCGGGAGGATTCGTCGATATTACGCAGAGCACGCCGACGGTTGTTTTCTGCGGAACGCTCACCGCCGGCGGGGTCAAGCTCGAAGTCCAAAACGGCGAACTGAAGATAAAGAATGAAGGCAGGGTAAAGAAACTGGTGAAGAAGGTGGAACACATCACCTTCAGCGGCGAGTACGGACGCACCACCGGTCAGAAGATCCTCTACGTTACGGAACGGGCCGTTTTCGCACTCAAGCCGGAAGGCGTGACCCTGATTGAAATCGCTCCGGGCGTCGATCTCGAAAAAGACATCCTGGGCCAGATGGAATTCAAACCGATTATAGCCCCCGATCTCAAACTCATGGATCCACGGATCTTCTCGGAATCGATTCCGATGGGAATCAAGAACGAGATTCTTGCGAAGAACGGCAATGGCAATGGTGCCCAGGCTCAAGCCGTAGCCTTGAAATAAATCCTGAGACACTCACAGCAAAACTCACAAGGAGACCGAAGATGGCACTGAAGACGAGAAAAGAGTACCTGGAATCCCTTAAGGCAATGCGGCCTAACGTCTACAAATTCGGAAAGCTCATCACGGATGTGACGACCGATCCCGCAACCAAGAGGACCATAGAGAGCCACGCCAGAGCTTTCGACGCGTCGCACGATCCGAAATACTCCGAAGATTTCGTAACGACATCGACCTTTTTCGAAGGCGAACAGATCCACAAATGGACGAGCATGATGGAGAACCTGGAACAGATCATGGGCAACTCCAAGCTCAAAAGGTGGATGTATCGCTTCACCGGAAGCTGCACCGGCGGTCTTTGCGTAGGCTGGAATTCGCAGAACGTCATGTGGAACGTGACCGCCCTTATCGACAAGGAATACGGCACGAACTACCAGGAACGACTCAAGAAATGGATCCTGCACGCCCAGAAAAACGCCCTGGTGGTTTCCGGCGCCCTTACCGACGCAAAGGGTGACAGAAGCCTCCGTCCTTCGCAGCAGACGAACCTCGATGCCAACGTACATGTCAAGGAAGTCCGTCCGGACGGTATCGTTATCAGCGGCACCAAGGCCATGATCTGCGGCGTTGCGGCATCGAATGAAATATTCCTGCTGCCCGGCAGCGGCTACAAGGAAGAAGACAAGGATTACGCGGTTGTCTGTGTAGTCCCCAGGGACATCAAGGGTCTCACGATCGTTGAAACCCGCCGCGCAAGTGACACAAGGGAACTCGAAGACGGCTGGGATATCCCCGATACCGGCATCACCCAGGCATACCTGATCTTCCAGGATTGCTTCGTGCCCAACGACAGAGTCTTCATGTGCAAGGAATTCAAGTACTCGGGCAAGGTCATCGAATACTTCACGGCCAACTACCGGGCCTGTATCGGCGCATGCGTCGCCGGCCAGGGCGATGTGATGATCGGCGCCGGCGCTCTTATGGCACGTCTTAACGGCCTCGCGGCCGGTACCTTCTCCGGCAAGATGGTCGAAATGGCCGTCAACAACGAAACCACCTACGGCATGGGCATCGGCGCCATGGCTCTCGGCAAGAAGGGCCCCGGCGGCATGTGGGTATCCGACTCACTGATCGCCCATACCAACAAGGTACACGTGGCGACCCTGCCTTATGAAACCAAGCGCCTTTGCCAGGACATCGGCGGCGGCATCGTCGAGACGGGCTGCTTCCCGTCCACAGCGGATTTCAAGAACCCGGAATACGGTCCTCTGGTCGAGAAAGCCGTCAAGGCATCCGACAAGTACAGCGCGGAATCCAGGGCCCGGGCTGCCAGACTCTCCGAATGGCTCACCCTTGGCGCCGGCGTCCCGGGTTGTATGCACGGCGGTGGATCGCCTGACGGTGCAAAGCTGGTCGTAAGGGCTTTCACGCCGGTCGATCAGTTCGCCGAATACGCCAGGAACATAGCAGGCATCAAAGAAGACGTCCCCGAACCGGAGAAGAAGAAGAAGTAACCTCCTAAGCCGCGGGGTGCCTGGGGCGGGACGATTTCTGGGGGGGAGTCTCCCGCCCCCTTCCCCTTCGGGACATACCGAATCCCACCGGACTGACAGCACATCATCAACAGAAAGGGATAACCATGTTCAAAATGACGGAAGAACACGACCTCATCCGCGCGAGCGTACGCGAGTTCTGCGAAAAATATGTGGAGCCGATCGCGGAAATGACCGACCAGGAACCCAAGTTCCCGATGGACACGGTAAAGAAGCTGGCCGAGCAGGACCTGATGGGAATTCCTTTTCCCCAGGAATACGGCGGGGCCGGTTCCGACTACCTCGCTTATACGATTGTCGTCGAAGAACTGTCCAGGGCGTGCGCCACCACAGGTTTTACCCTTGAGTGCCATACCTCGCTCGCAAGTTTTCCTCTCTTCAAGTTCGGTACTGAAGAACAGAAGAAGAAATACCTGGCCCCGCTTTGCAAAGGCGAGATCCTCGGCGCGTTCGCCCTGACCGAACCGGGCGCGGGAACCGATGCGGCCGCAGGCACCACGGTGGCGGTTCGCGACGGTGACGACTATGTCCTCAACGGCAGCAAGATTTTTATCTCCAATGCACCGGTTGCCGGCGTGATCATCGTTTTCGCTATGACCGATAAGTCCAAGGGCACCAAGGGCATCACCGCATTCATCGTCCCTGCCGGAACTCCCGGACTCGTAATCGGCAAGCACCTCAACAAGATGGGTATTCGCGGCTCCCTTACGTCGGAAGTGCTCCTCAAGGACTGCCGTGTTCCCAAGGAAAACATGCTCGGCGGCGAAGGCCAGGGATTCAAGATCGCCATGATGACCCTGGACGGCGGACGCATCGGTATCGCCGCACAGGCACTCGGTATTGCCCAGGCCGCACTCGACGAGTCGGTCACGTACTCGAAGGAAAGAGTCCAGTTCGGAAAACCGATCGGTTCCTTCCAGGCAATCCAGTGGATGCTCGCCAATATGGCAACGGAAGTCGAAGCGGCCCGGTTTCTGACCTACAAGGCCGCCTGGTGCTACGACCAGGGAATGCCCTACAGCAAGGAAGCGGCAATGGCGAAGCTGTTCGCATCGGAAGTTGCGGCACGCCAGACGAACCGCGCAATCCAGGTACACGGCGGCATCGGCTTTATCAAGGGTCATAAAGTCGAGCGTCTCTACCGCGACGCGAAGATCACGGAAATCTACGAGGGAACCTCTGAAGTTATGAGGATGGTCATCTCCGGCAGCCTGCTTCGCTAGATGGGAGAGGGCGGATGCTTAAGACTATAGCCTGTTTCAAATGGGTAATCGACGATGCCGACATCAAGATCGATGCGGCCTCCAAGAAGCTGGTCCTGGACCGAGCGGGCTACAAGATAAGCGCCTATGACCGCAATGCTATCGAGGAGGCGGTCAGCCTCCTCGAACAGCACGGCGGAAGTGTGGCGGCTCTTACCGTTGCCCCGCCAACCGCGAAGGCGTGCCTGAAAGACGCGCTCTCCCGCGGTCCGGATACGGCTTATTTCGTAAACGACCCGGCATTTACCGACCTCGCCCCCGCCCAGACGGCGCGGATGATAGCCGCAGCCATCAAGACGGGGATCGAGTATGACCTCATCATATGCGGTGAGGGCTCGGGCGATCTCTATGCCCAGCAGGTCGGCCCCACCCTTGCGGAAATTCTGGGGATCCCCTGCGCTACATTTGTCAACAAGCTGACCTGCTCCGGTAACGAGATTATCGCCGAGCGCAAACTGGATACGGGAATCGAAACCGTTTCCATCCAGCTTCCCGCACTGGTGACGATTCTGCCGGATATCAACACGGCCAGGATTCCGAGCCTCAAGCAGGTACTCGGGGCGGCGAAGAAACCGGTCCACAATATCGGGCTCGACAAAATCGGGCCGGTAGGGGACCCGGGCATTACCACCGAAAAAGTGGTTGCCGCAACGATGGACCGCAAGCAGGTGAAGTTTGCGGCGGATGCCGACGGCATAAAGGCGGCGGTCGGGGCTCTTATCAAAGAGGGTGTAATCGCCTGACGGGAGTGTTCACTATGGCTGGAATTTTGGTTTTCGCAGAAAACCGGGACGGGACCCTGGAGCTATTGAGCGCGGGAAGGCAGATCGCCGAGAAGCTTGGAGGAAAAGTCGCAGCTTTCGCGGCTGATCCCGGCTCGGCAAAAGACTATGTCCGCTATGGAGCCGATGAAGTCCTGGTTCTTCCTCCGCTCGCATCCGATCAGCCCCTGGAGGCCTACGTTCCGGTGCTCTACGAGGCTGCAAAGGAAATGGCTCCCGATGTTTTCCTGATCGGGGCGACTCCGCGGGGCAAGGAAATTGCCGCACGGCTCGCCGTTCGCCTCAACGTCGGCCTTTGCAGCGGGTGCACGGAATTCGAAATCGGCGCAAACACGCTGAAGATGGACCGCATCCTCTACGGCGGCGCGGCGATCCAGACGGTAGTCTGCACCGCGAAGCCGCAGATGGCCACGGTTCCGCCCAGGAGTTTCGAGGCGGCGTCGCCCGAAGACGGCCGGCAGGGAGAAATAAAGGAACTGAAAACCGTGCCGCAGTCGCCGGTCAAGGTTCTCTCCCGCACGACCAGGGAGCGCGAATCGGTCGATATCACCGAGGCCAAGGTGGTTGTCTGTGTAGGTCGCGGGGTTGAGAAACCCGAGGATATCGCACTCGTTTGCGACCTTGCCAAAGCGGTTGGAGGCGAGGTCGGCTGTTCGCGGCCGATCGCCGAAGAGCTGCACTGGCTGCCGGAAGAAGTCTATCTGGGCATTTCGGGAAAGAAGGTAAAGCCGGACCTCTACATCGGAGTCGGGGTCTCCGGACAGATACAGCATGTTTCGGGCATTCGCGACAGCAAGGTGATTTTTGCGGTCAACCGGGACGAGAACGCACCGATTTTCGAGGCGGCCGACTACGGGATAGTCGGGGATCTCTACCAAGTGGTGCCCAGACTGATCGAAGAACTCAAAGCGGCCCTCAAGGCCTGATGGTGAAAAGATGGCGGAAGACAAGTTTACCGCGATAATCGTCGGCGCCGGTCCCGCGGGAAGCACTGCGGCATATCTGCTGGCCAAAGAGGGCCACGAGGTTCTTCTCATCGAGAAGGGGTCCGCGCCGGGTGCAAAGAACATGTTCGGCGGCCGGATGTACGCGCACGCCCTGAACCGGATTATCCCGAATTTCTGGGAAGAAGCCCCCGTCGAACGCCCGGTTGCCCGGGAGATCGTAACGTTTCTCGATGGAGAGCGGAGCACCTCCGTAAACGTCCAGGATGCGGAATGGGCAAAACCCCCGTACCACTCGTTTACGCTTCTTCGAGCGGAATTCGACGCCTGGCTTGCCGGAAAAGCGGAAGAAGCCGGGGCCATGCTTGCCTGCAACATTTGTGTCGATGACCTTCTTTATGAAAACGGCAAAGTCGTCGGCATTCGGGCGGGCGAGGATGAGATGTTTGCCGATGTGGTGATCGCGGCGGACGGCGTCAATTCGATTTTGGCCCAAAAGGCCGGGCTGGCAAAGATGTTTACAGCGCATCAGGTCGCGACCGGGGTGAAGGAGATTATCGAACTGCCCCCGGAAGAGATCAGCCGGCGATTTCAGTTGGAGGACAACGCAGGCGCCGCCCAGTTGTTCGTAGGGTCCTGCAGCAGAGGGATGCGGGGTGGAGGTTTCCTCTACACGAACAAGAGCAGCATTTCCCTCGGGCTGGTCGTTACCGTATCCGAACTTCGGACAAGTCAAATCAGGGTCCCGGATCTGATGGAAGACTTCAAGCAGAGCCCCGCAATCGCCCCGCTAATCGAGGGAGGAACGGTTGCGGAGTATTCGGCCCACCTGATCCCGGAAGCCGGACTCGCGATGATGCCGCAGATATTCGGGGATGGAATATTGGTCTGCGGTGACGCCGCCGGGTTCGTTTTGAACCTGGGCTATGTCGTTCGCGGGATGGACTTCGCCGTTGCATCGGGCGAAGCGGCCGCCAATGCGGTCAAGAATGCCAAGGCGAGCGGAGATTTCTCCAAATCGGCCTTAAGCGTCTACCAGCAAATGCTCAAGGAAAGCTTCGTCATGAAAGACCTCGAAGCTTACAGAAAAGCTCCCGAATTCATGGAGAACCGAAGGCTCTTCGAAGCCTACCCCGCATTCGTGACCTCGCTTGCCGGCCGGTTGTTCACGGTAGACGGAACCCCGCCGGTCCACCTCATGAGCAAGGTTTTCGATCAGATGCGAAGAAGCGGGATAGGTTTGACCGGTCTGGCCCTGGATGGCTGGAAAGGAGCGAAGCAGCTGTGAAAAGGATGGCGATTGAACAACTCCTGGGGCTCGACAAGTTTCAGGTGGACGATGAGCGGGCTCATATTGAAATAAACAAGGATGTCTGCCGCACCTGTCCCGGCAAACCCTGCACCTGCGCATGCCCGGCCGGCTTGTACAATCTTAAAGAGGAAGAAATGAGTTTTGATTACGCGGGGTGCCTCGAGTGCGGCACATGCAGAGCGGTCTGTCCCCAGGCGGATAAGGCGATTTCCTGGTCCTATCCCCGGGGCGGATTCGGAGTGCAGTTCCGATACGGCTAGGAAGCCTGCGCGGCCCTTCTTGACCGAGTGCAAGCGACTGTCCTCATAACGAGGGCAGTATAGCCGATTTCATCTCATCAGTACTCTTTCCCGGGGCATTGTCATTTGAAGTTGGCCGGTATTTGCCGGCAAAAGACATCATTTTTCCCGCCCCGGATCCGGTTCCAATCAGATTTCCCGCGAGGCTTTCTCTGTGACGTCTCGCGGTCTCCCGCTGATCGCAAGTTTTCATCGAAACCCCACGAGTATGACCAGGAGAGGGTGAAGGAACTGTAATGCACGGACATTTCAGGAGGTGAAACCAGGAAAATCCGGAGTGTTCCACATCGGGAATCCCCAATTCCGTTCCCCGGAATTGGTTCAACATTGAACAACTCTAGACCTGGGAGGAATTTCGATGGCTCTAGTATCTGGTGGAATTGCAATACCAAAGGAGCAAATGGCCGACCTGGCAAAAAAGATGCTCCGCTACAGATGGATTTGCTATGGAATATTGCTGCTGACTTATATCTTCGTCTATTTTGACCGTGTTGCACCTGCCGTCGTCGCGCCCGAGCTGATGAAGGAATTCAGCCTGACTGCAACCAGCCTGGGGATTCTCTCTTCCATGTATTTCTATCCCTATGCCGCAATGCAGATTCCGTCCGGCATCCTGTCCGACTATCTCGGCCCGAGATTTTCCGTTGGCACCTTCTTCATCATTGCAGCGATCGGTACGGCCATATTCGGTCTGGCACACAGCTTCGGCACCATTATATTCGGCCGTTTCCTGATGGGTGTCGGCGTCGCGGTCGTCTGGATTCCCTGTATGCGAATCCTTGCCAACTGGTTCAGGCCAAATGAATTCTCGACCCTTACGGGATTCATGCTCACCTGGGGCAACGCGGGCGCCATCCTGGCCTCCGCGCCTCTGGCTTTCCTGGTGGGCCTCGTCGGGTGGAGATATTCGTTCTTCTGGCTTGGCGCTTTCATGGTTATCCTGGCTGTTCTGAACTATGCGATTATCCGAAACAAACCGGCAGACAAGGGTTATCCGACCGTTTCCGAAATCGACGGAGTTGCTTACTACGCGGGCGCGGGTGATACGGCCACCTTTACGAGCAACCTCGGCAAGCTTTTCCGGATGAAGAACTACTGGCTGATCGCGGTTTATGCCTTCATGATCTACGGAACGGTCATGGGGTTCCAGGGGCTCTGGTTCATTCCGTATATTCAGCAGACCTACGGCGTGCCCAAGCAGGAAGCCGCCAACATGCTCATGTTCTGGCCGATCGGCATGGCCCTCGGCTGTCTGAGCATCGGTTGGGCATCCGACCGCCTGCTCAAATCCCGCAGGAAAGCATCGCTGTACGGAATCATCATATACGCGATCACATGGATCCCCGTCATTATCTGGACGAGTTCCATCCCGTTGTGGGTTTTCTATCCGCTTCTCTTCATCATGGGTTTCTTCTGCGGCGCTTACGTGCCCAACTATGCCCATATCTCCGAAGGGCAGCCTCACAGCTTCATCGCAACCGCCAACGGTATGGTAAACATCTGGTACTTTGTGGGCGGCGCGTTGTTCCAGGCTGTAATGGGCCTGATCCTCGACGGATATGGGAAGGTCGGCGACAAGTTCCCCGCCCAGGCGTATCAGACGTCATTCATATTCTGCATCGTTACGCTCGTGATCGGTGCGATAGCAATGTATTTCACCACGGATACCAAGGTGGTAACCAAGGATTAAACACTGGAACTTCCAAAAGGGGGAAGTGCGATATGCGCATTTCCCCCTTTCTTCTTAAGAAGTACAGGGCCGCTTTCGGAACGCAGGGGGCTGTAGACGTCGGCGGCCGGTCAGGAAAAGGGGGGAAAGTCTCATGCTCGATCTACTTCGAATCGCGATCTGTGTTCTGTTCTCTTTTCTTCTCTTTATACCCTCGGCAGCGTCGGCTGAAGAGGCCAAAAAAGGTCCCCCGCTGCCGCTCCTCGGAATCGAGGGTTACGGCGGCGTCGCCATCACTTACAGTGCCTACCTGGTAAATCCCGCAAAACCGGGCGAGTTGTTCGGAAAGCCCAGTGCGGAAGTCGGTGCGGTGGGATCGCCCACGGGCAGATGGATCACCTTTGGAATGCTTTCCGAAAACATCGCCGGGCGGATCGAACTCGGGTACGGCGTCGACGTCCTGGATCTGCACAATCTTCCGGCGAAGGTGGGGCGGGAAACGGGACTGTCTCTCAACGAAGGAACCACTTACCTGCACAACTTCAACCTGCGTCTCAACGTCCTGAAAGAAGGCGAATACGGCCTGCCATGGCTCCCCGCCGTGACTTTCGGGGCGCACTACAAAGTCAACCAGAATCTGACCAGCATCAACAGCGACCTCATGAACACCCTCACGGCCATAGGGATCAAGGACAACGAAGGGACGGAGTTCACGCTCTATGCATCCAAGATGCTGAAGTTCCTTCCCCGGCCCGTCCTGGTCAACGTGGGAGTCCGCAATACCAACGCAGCTCACATCGGCCTTCTCGGCTTCACGGGTCACAGGGAATTCCTGGCTGAAGGAAATGTTCTCATTTTCCTGACCGACAGGTTCCTCGTAGGCGCCGAATACCGTGAACAACCAAATGCCTACAAAGCCATTCCCGGCCTGGTAGGACCCGAAGACGACTGGTTTTCCTTTGTCGCCGCCTACGTAGTCAATGAACGCCTGACGGTTGCGGGCGGTATATTCAACTTCGGCGAAGTTTTGAACCATTCGGATAATGGAGCGATCGGCCTGAAAATAAAGTACGAGTTCTAAAAAAGGTTGCACTGTTCCGGCCGATATGAAAGAAAGCCCGCGGGCCGGCCACCCCCCCGGTTAGAAGGTTCCGCCCCGGGGAGGATCCGGCCCAGGGCTTTTCACCCGGAATAAGGGCTCGCAGTAGCCGGGAATGAGTCCCGGACCAGTCTGAAAAGGAGACACACATGGATAAGCTGGCAGTCTATCCTGGCTCTTTCGATCCAATAACCAACGGTCATCTCGATTTGCTGGAGCGGGGTCTGAAGGTTTTCGACAGGATAGTGATCGCCATCGCCGTCAACCATGGCAAGAAATCGACCTTTACCCTGGAGGAACGCATTGCCCTGATCAGGGATTCGCTCAAAGGACATCCCTTCGAAGAACGTATAGAAGTCGAATCGTTCCAGGGACTGCTCGTAGATTACGTCAAAAAGGTGAATGCAAGTGCAATCCTTCGTGGACTGCGAGCCATCAGCGACTTCGAGTATGAGTTCCCGATGGCCCTGATGAACAGGAATCTCAGCAGCGAAATCGAGACCCTCTTTCTTATGACCGGCATGCGCTACGTCTACATCAGTTCGAGCATAATCAAGGAGGTTGTCCTCGCCGGCGGAAGCGTCGAAGGACTCGTCCCGGACCCGGTTGAGAGAAAACTGAAGGAGCGGCTGCTCCAGGGGCGCAATGTGGAAATTCCACGCATTGTCACGCCCTCCTTCCCGAAACACGACCCGGCGATTCATAAATTGGCGTCGTAGGAGTTCGTGGAAGTGGGCGGTGAGCCGTGTAGGGTGGGTACGGCATTATCGTGCCCACCGTCCGGCCCCTCGGGATCGCACCCTTTGGATTCCGGCTCAAATACTCTGCCGGAATGACGAACAGGAGACGAACCGCAGGGCGACGAGTTCAAAGGGTCGGATGGGTGGGAGCGGAGCGGGGAACCACCAGCGAAACTATCGCAAGAGCAAGTGGACGGTAAGTCGTGTAGGGTGGGTACGGCATTATCGTGCCCACCGTCCGGCCCTCGGGATTGCCGGAATGATCAAAAAGTGGGACGGTCCGTCAGGGCTGACGAGTTAAGAACAGCAATGAGAGAGGAGCAAAAGAGATGCCTGTAGCCACGATCCCCGAAGCGTTGGAGGACATTCGTCAGGGAAGGATGGTAATCCTGGTGGATGATGAAGATCGCGAAAACGAAGGTGATCTGTGTATGGCCGCCGAACTGGCAACCCCGGCCGCGATCAACTTCATGGCGACTCACGGGCGCGGTCTCATCTGTCTTTCGCTCATGCCGGAGACGCTCGATCGCCTGCGGCTCCCCATGATGGTTTCGAAAAACCAGTCCCGGTTTGAAACGGGATTCACGGTATCGATCGAGGCCAGGAGCGGCGTCACGACCGGCATCAGCGCGGCCGACCGGGCCCATACGATCCTCACCGCCGTCGCGGACGACGCCGGACCGGACGACCTGGTAAGCCCGGGCCACATCTTCCCGCTCAGGGCCAAAAAAGGAGGCGTCCTCATTCGAACGGGCCAGACGGAAGGATCGGTCGATCTCGCCCGCATGGCGGGGATGAAGCCCGCGGGGATCATCTGCGAGATCATGAATGACGACGGCACCATGGCGCGCATGCCCCACCTGGAAGTCTTCGCAAAACGGCACGGCCTCAAGATCGTCACAATAGCCGACATCATCAATTACCGCATGCAGCACGAAAGTTTCGTGCACCGGGCGGCTTCGGCCAAGCTCCCGACCCTCTGGGGCGGAGAATTCGAAGTCATCGCCTACACCAACGACGTTGACGATCACACGCACCTGGCGCTCGTCAAGGGCGACATTAATCCGAACGATGATGTCCTCGTCCGGGTCCATTCCGAATGCATGACAGGGGACGTATTCGGATCGCTCCGCTGCGACTGCGGCGGGCAGCTGCATGCCGCCATGGCCCAGATTGCAAAAGCGGGCAAGGGCATCGTGCTTTACATGCGGAACCATGAGGGGCGCGGAATAGGCCTGCTCAACAAGATCAAGGCCTATTCCCTCCAGGATGAGGGCATGGACACCGTGGAAGCGAACGAGGCCCTGGGCTTCCAGCCGGATCTTCGCGATTACGGAACCGGCGCCCAGATGCTGGTGGACCTGGGCGTGAGAAAGATGCGCCTCATGACCAACAACCCCAAGAAGATCAAGGGGCTCCAGGGCTACGGGATCACGATAACCGAAAGGGTTCCCCTGGAGATTTCCCCGAATCGGTGCAACGTCCACTACCTGAGCGCCAAGCGCACGAAGATGGGGCACCTGCTCAGCATTCCGACGGAAAAGGAACCCGGGAGCGAGGCAGTTCGGGAAACAGTGCGGGCTTTGGCCTGATGGAATCAAAAACCTGCAGCCGCCAATGAGTCGGAGCCGAAAGGTGGGCGCAGGCTTCATCGCCAATATTTTTGCTTTAAGGAAATACGCCGCTGGTTCCCAAGGTCCGCCTTGGGAACCAGCGAATAATGGTGCACGGTGAGCGGCCGTAGGGTGGGCACCCGAGCTTCTTGGGTGCCCACCGCCCGGCCATCCCGATGAACCATATTCCAAGGGGACGGATGGTGGGCACGATAAAACTTTGTGCCCACCCTACGCCGCTCACCGTCCGCTCTAAGAGGGCTTTTGTCGCTCCCCCACCCTACCGTCGCTGCCGCACTTCCGAATCGAAGTTTCATTCTCGTTTAGACCGCGTCCGGGGATGCGGCGGCTTCGCTGGATCCCGGCTCAAATGCTCTGCCGGGATGACGGGATTGGGGGCTCCGTCGAAAATGCCCGGGAACCAGGTCCGTCTCCATTTGGACAACAGCCCCCGAAGCATGAACCGGCGAGTAGTGAAAGCAGCGCTCTGAGCTGGGTCCCTCATCACCCTGCAAGTTGGGGTGCCGCGGGCCTGGTTTTCATCACTCCATTGGTTCAGGCGCGGTTTCCCGACCGCGCCAGGCTCCGGTAGGCCTAGGCGTTGGAAGAGGGAAATCGGTTCCAATAATCAAAAGGGCGACGGGCACTTCCCTCGCCAGACGACTTCGAGGTAATTGACCGGATCGGTTACACCCTCCGTGTTTAAGAGAAGCACGCTCGCATCGGGGCCGATTTCCAGTTCCTGCCGAACCGTCTCAAATTCCGGATTGTTCATTAACAGGTCCAGCAGTCCCATTCCAACACCACCGGATTCTCCGGACTCGACCTGTGCGTCGGGATACAGAGGATTTGCCAGGATGCGCATCCCGTTTGCCGCGACAAAGTCTCCGCAGCTCATAAAGCAGTCCGCAAAATCCCGCAGGATATTCCAGGCGATCGGATTGGGCTCGCCACAAGCTAGTCCGGCCATTATTGTCTCGAGATTGCCCTTTGCGGCATGGGGTCGGCCGTCCTTTGCGCAAGCCGATTCAAAAAAGCATGCGGCGCTGTTCGGTTCTATTACGATTATCCGGGGAGGCCTATCACGGAACCGGTCGGCCATATATGCCGCCACCGCGGCGGGCAGGGATCCCACTCCCGACTGAACGACCACGTGGGTCGGACGCGCGCCCTGTTTCTTCATCTGGTTCACGGCCTCCCTGCACATGGTCAGATAACCTTGCATGACCCAGCGGGGCACGTCCTCATAGCCCTCCCAGGCCGTATCCTGGATTACGTACCAGCCTCTTTCCAGGGCAGTTCGGCGGCACAATCGGACCGTGTCATCGTAGCTAAGGCCGGTGACTTCGACAATTGCTCCGTGCGACCGGATGTTCCTCACCCTTGCCGGTGCGGACCTCGCAGGCATGTAAATTACAGCCTTTAGCCCGAGTTGCTGTGCCGTCCAGGCGACCCCGCGGCCGTGGTTTCCGTCGGTTGCGGTGGCGAGGGTCGCGTCCCCAAGGAGCCGCCGCGCTTCGGCGCTCGCAAGATAATTGAAATCTACCGCTTTTCTTCCGAGTCTTTCAGACAGCAGCCGGGCCGCCGCATAGCTGCTCCCCAGGACCTTGAAAGCCTTGAGGCCGAACCGCGTGGATTCGTCCTTTATGAAAATATCCCCGATTCCCCAGATACGGGCAAGCCGTCCCAGACGGACCAGGTTCGTGGGCCGATAACCGGGAAGCCGGCTGTGAAAAGCCTCTATATTGCGAGCGGCGGATTCGGAAAAATCCTCCGGGGGCTCGGGTCTCTCAGGATGCTGGATCAGGTACTTGAAATCGAATTTTGGAATTTCTTTCATCTCATTTCGTCCGGAACTGGTGGTGGATTTGACCCTGAAAGTAATCCTTGTTCACGAAGTAGAACAGTCTCCTCCCCCGCAGAAGAGAGAAGCCCGGCAGTTTGTGGCTGCCCTGATTCTCCGGAGTTGTTAGCAGATATATTGATTTTTCACAAATGAATTGCTTCGGGGGAAGGCTGCCGCCGAGTTACCGGGGCAGCCCGAATTTTTGAATCCCATCGCACGGATGGACAACTCAGCCTTTTCTCCCCGCCCGGCATAGAGGGTCGCGCCGTGAGCAGCCAAACCGAACGTCAGGACAAGGAGGATTGAAAGAAGGCAGAGGATCGAGAGATGGATGCATTCTGTAAACCGTTTGACATCAACCTCTTAGGCGCACTTTAAGCCGAGGAGAACTGAACGGCACTTTCGTGTGTTTCGTACCCGTTCAATCACGACATTTCCTTCATCGCGCCGCCCGACGTCTCTCCAGTGCACATCGGGAGGTACGAGAGGCAGCGGGATATATGGTGCGTCAGTTCCCAGTCTGCATTGCCATGCGCGCGGGATCGATAACGATCAGTCCTGGTTGAGGGCCCTTCTGACGGCCTCGCCCAGATCGTTTATTGTCAGAGGCTTCATCAGGAATTCGCGAATCCCGAGTTCTTTTGCCGTTACCTCGGAGATTCTCTGGTTATAGCCGGTTGCAAGAATGATCGGCATATCCGGTCTTATCTCCAGGATAGCCCTGGCGAGTTCTTCTCCGGTCATCCGGGGCATGGTGAAATCGGTCAGGACCAGATCGAATCTCGACGGATCGGACCTGAAAAGCTCAAGGGCCTCATGTGCACTGAGTTTTGTGACGGTTTCATACCCAAGCTTCCCGAGCATTTCGCTTTCCACGGTTGCTATGAATTCTTCATCATCGACAATCAGGATGCGCCCGGTCCCCGAAGAAGCGAGCCGAGCAGAACCGGCATGGGGAGGTATTGGTTCCAGGCCGGAGTCGGCAAGAGGAAGAAAAACATTGAAGCTCGCCCCCTTACCGGGCTCGCTCGACACTTCAATCCCACCCTGGAGCTGCTCCACTATGCCGTGAACCACGGCCAGGCCCAGGCCGGTGCCCTTCCCAAATCCTTTCGTCGTGAAGTACGGATCGAATATCCGTTCGAGGACCGGCTTGTCCATTCCACACCCCGTGTCGGAAACCTCAATTTTCAGACAGCGGCCCGATTTGGAGCCGGGGCATTTTCGGGAACCTGCCTCAGAGGCGTTTGAATCGGAAAGGACAATACTCAGCCTCCCGCCCTTTTCCTCCATCGCGTGGGCTGCATTTGTACAGAGATTGACGAGAATCTGGTGAATTTCCGTTGAAGTGGCAAGAACCGCCGCCTTATCTGCTTTCGCCTCAAAGCGCATTTCGATAGTGCTTGGGATCGAAGACCTCAGAAAGGCCACTATCTCTTTCACGACCGGAACGAGGTCAAGAGGGACCCGTTCATGCGGCTTGCCCTTCCGGCTGAACAGGAGAATCTGCTTGACGAGTTCCTTTGCCTTCAGCGCGGCCTGAAGGACTTTCTGAAGATTGTTCCTGCTGTTTTCGGAAATGAGGGAATCGAGGAGTACGATCTCGGTAAATCCGACGATAACACCCAGTAAGTTATTGAAATCATGTGCTATGCCGCCGGCAAGTGTCCCGATTGCCTCCAGTTTCTCAGCCCGTGAGAGATGTTCTCGAAGGGATTTTCGTTCCTGTTCGGCTTCCTTCTGTTTCGTTATGTCGGAAAAAATGCCCAGTGCGCCAAAGATTTTCCCGGATGAATCCCGAACCGGGGCCGTAAGGATCGAGATATCGAGCAGGGAGCCGTCCTTTCGGAAAGTTTTGGCTTCGTAGGCCCCGTTGCCGGGTTTGCCCTCGAAGAGATGGGCCAAATGCTCTCTGAACCGCTCGGCGCCCTTCTCGGCCAGAGCAGGATGGATATTCCCGATTACTTCTTCGGCTTTCCAACCGGAGATTTCTTCAGCAGCGGGATTCCACAGCAGCACTTTTCCATCGGCGTCGAGGAGGCTGATGCCCATTGGAGAAGCATCGATAAGGGACTGAAGCGTCTCCTTTGTTTCAATCAGGGCCTTCTCGGCAATTCTTCGCGTGGTTATGTCCCTGCCTTCGGCAACCAGGCAGGCAACCGGGTTGGTCCCCAGAGCCACCGGTTTCAGGGAGAAGTCTATTGTTGCGATTTCACCCGAACCGGCGAGGTTCTCGGTTTCGAAGCGGACGGAAGAACCCTTTGCCGCGCTTTCAACAGCCTTGACCAACTGCTCTCTGACCTCATTCGAATAAGCCCAACATTCCGAATCCCACATTTTGATTCCAACGGCATCTTCAACCCTAACCCCTGCAAACTCGAGTGCCGTCTGGTTCACATCGAGAACGGTGCCGTCCGGCAACAGAATAGCAGTAAACTGGAAAGCATGGTTGAAGATAGCGCGGAACCTTTCTTCGGCTTCCCTCTGTTCGGTCATGTTGACGGCGATTCCCCTGACCCCGACTATCCTGCCGTCCCGCAGCACGGCGTTGCTGTACACCGCCAGGGGGAATCTGCTCCCGTCCTTTCTTATCGCCGTATACTCCACAACCCCGAAATCCTCCCCCACAATCCGCCTCTCTATCGTCCGGCCCGCCCTTTCACGGTCCTCCGGAGCGATCACGTCGAGAGCTGCAACACCTTTCAGGATGTCCGTCTCGTCATATCCGGAATTTTCGTAAAATGCCCGGTTGACAAAGGTGAAATTCCCATCCGGGCCAATCTCGTAAATCGTTTGAGGCAGGAGGTCTGTAAGTTCTTTGTATCGAAGCTCGCTGTTTCGAAGTGTCTCCTCCGCCTCCTTCCGCTCGCTCATTTGGGAAACCTTCTGCCTTTCGAGTTCAGCTCCGAGCTTTTTCCCCCGCCTGAAGGAGAACACGGCCAGGATGACGGTCAGGAGAAAAACAGCGACAAAGAGATCGTCGAGCTGCAAATATGCGAATCTATTGAAGAGCTCACGAAACCTTTCGAACAGGTCCAACCTGGACGATATGAAATACAGAACACCGAGGAGGCCTGCGATGATGATAGTCTCCCGGGCGACCAGGGACCGACTGTTTGCGTCCATCTTTCTTCCTTAAGTGAAAGCTTATATCGATAGCTTGCCGGAAACGGGAGACCGCATCCTGGATGAGAATCGCTTCCTTTATGGCTGTTCGGGATTGCCGTGTCAAGGCTCCGAGCCACAGATTCCGCATGTTCCCATGGGTTTGCCGTCAGTTTTTTCAAGGGGGAGAGGAAAAGGATTTTGGAGGGGGTGAGAACCGGGTCCGTCCCCATTTGGACGACAGCCCCAGAGGCCTGGAAACCAGCGAGCATTCACGAGTATTCAAACACGGGATGACGGGATTGGGGGCTCCGTCGTAAAATGCGAACCTATTGATTCGCATTAGCTTCGATCTCACGCATTATCTCGATCAGCTCTCTGAATAAATCTTCAATTTTCCCCCGATGCGGATCGAAAAGTCTTTGACCTTCACCATAAGGGCCTTCGACATACCGGAAACCGGCATCGGTTATGTGCAGAATGCCGTTTTTCTTCCTGATGGGTGGGTAGGACCCGTCAAATGCCTCCAGCATTTCAATCACACGAAAATTGAAAACAGTGCTGAACAACTCCCTGCTTTGGCATTTCACCCGATAATGCGAGTCAAAGTGCCGATTCGCAGTATGAACATCGAACAACCGAGTAATCCCGATCAACCATAGCAAATGCTCGAACCTGTCCCGTTGTTTTATGTCCAGGCCGAGATTTAACTCTTTCTTAAATCTTATTTCCAACCTGTAATAAAATATGGAAATGCATGAATTTCCGGCAACAGTCACCGTATGCTCGATATTGAACTTCGTCCTGTATCCTTCGATAATATCGTCGAAATCATCGAGTCCGTGAAATTCACCCAGCTTCAGTTCTTCAGTTTTAGCTATGAAAAACAGGTAATACAGAAAGTAGATCCCAAAAAATATAACAGCAATGCCGAAGACCTCGGCAGGTTGCCCTTCAAAGGCTATTTTGCCGTGGTAGATGACCCTGCCGTCTTTAACGAACATGCTTCCCATAAACATGAACATAACTGCGGTTGAAGCCCATCCATAAAAGTTGTTATTCCTTCTTATGTTCCCTTTGGGCAGCTGCTGGAAATGGTCGATTCCCAGGACCCCGGGTTGAGGTGCCTCGGTCTTGGAACAGGGGACGACGCTTTCTTTCAGCTCGTTCTCCGGAGCCCTTTGTGAACTTCTGAGAAGTGCGCTCAAAACCGAGAAGTTCTGCAGAAGATTGGTTACCCTGATCTGATCTCCCGCATACCTTACTTTCAAAGAGAATAATGAGTCTTCAACCCCCGTGACGTCTTTTGTTTCGATTATCTTCCTGCCGATCAACCGAAAGAAAGTGATGGTACCGTCAACAATCTCAACCCTGTAAGATATGGTCAAGGTGTAGAACCAAAGGTAGAGGCAACCAGCATAGACCCCGTACTTTCCTAATCCGCTCCAATCCCCTCTGAGCACAATCCAAGTCACACTCCCGAGGATCAGCGGCCAAATGAAAAATTTGTAATGCCAGGACAATGAGAACTGATAATGGATTCGGGTATTTTCGTCTCGGGGGTCTGCCTGTCTCACAGCCGGCCTCTTTCAGGGGCAGATGCAATCCATCCTGTTACAGGACCTTACCAGGGAAAAGATTGTTGCCAAACCGGACACACCGGGGGATCGAAATGAGAATAGAAAAGTTCGACCCTGAAATCAACCTTTTGAACAGTAGCAGCCGACTACGAAGAAAGGAGATGCAGCTCCCATGGGCCAATCGGATACCAATTACTGCCGGACTCTAAATTGCGGTGCTCGAAGTAAGCAAAGGGCTGCCAGGCAATGAGTATTCACTAATAGTAAGATTTGCTTTTTTTCGGACAGCACCCGGTTAACCCTAACAAAAAATTACATTATTTCATGACTTGCTCACGGTCGGAATCGTTCATACAAGGAAGTGGCAACATCAATTCTGTCAGAAGGAGCCTTTATGAGGTCGAAGTCGATCGGGGCGGCGGTCTTTCTCATTGCGGCGGCAGTTGTGTTTTGTTTTGCAAAGCCGGGTGTCCAGGCAGCGGGTGTAGTTGTCTACATTCAACCCCCGGACTCGACCGGCCGGTTGATCCAGTCTTCATGGTGGCAGCCGAACGGGAGCGATTACGACCGATATGTTTGGGAAGACTTCACATTGCCAACACCTCAAGCGATCTCCCAAATCACATGGCGCGGCGGTTATGACCCCGCAAAATTCGGCTCCGGCGGCCCGGCACTTAGTTTCACTGTAGCCATATATGCTTCCATATCCCCTGGAATCCAGCCCAACATAATGCGCCCGCCCCTTGCTGAATTCAAAACCGGCGGAAACGCGAATGAGACCCCTGCCGGGATATTTGCCGGTACGCCGATGTACGACTATAGTCTCATCTTGCCTTCTCCATTTCTCGCGTCCGCGGGAATCAAGTATTGGGCGCAAATCACGGCCTCACAAAACGGAATTCCCGATTGGGGAATTGCCTCCAGCAATGGTGGTGATGGGAAATATTTCAACAGGTTTGCCTCTGCGGGGAATGCTCGCTATCAGATAAGCTCGGGCGGAGTTGCTTTTACGTTGAGATAACAGCCACATACGCCGAACCTACGGCGGATTTGCCCACTCCCGGCCGGGCGCACCAAAGAGAAAAGCCCCCCGATTTTGCAACCGAGGGGCTTTTCCATTTCAATTCCGCTGCTGCGACTCTCTTCAGATCCCAAGTTAAATCGGAGAAGAGATGCTTTCTCCATTCCCGGTAAGGCGTTTAACAGCCTTCGGGACGGCAAGATCGATCCCTTCTTCCGTAAAGAAGTTACCATTTATGAGAGTCTTGTGAATAAGGACCTTTCTGAAAGCCCTGTATAAATTGTCATCCGGCGGCACGGGATCGTTCCAGAAGCTGTCCAGATCGCCATGTATCAATCCCGGGATTCTGTACACCGCCTTTCCCATTGCGATGGTTGGCCGGTTGTGGTCAAGGGAGGCCATGGCTGCGGTGGAATTCACCGTGACCATGCCTTGGGACGCAACTATATAATCGTCCAGGTTCCCGCCGGTGGTGAAATGAATCCTGTCTTCGATGCCCAATCCTTGCGCCAGCTGGCGGGTAAATCTCTCCAGCTCCAGTGGGAAAAGCTCTTCCGGGTGGCACTTGACCAGAAGGTCCCCTTCCGCCGGCAGATTGCGTGAAAACGAGGTCAAAACAAACGCGATAGCCGTTTTCATATCGCCAAAAGGCGAGTGAAACCTGATCTGGTAATCAGACCCGAGCTGAAGGCAGAACAGGAAGAATTTTTTTCCCGAAGAGAGGAATTCCTTTTGAAAATGCCGGTCGTGCAAGAGCTGGCGTCTTCTTTGGAGTATTTTGAGAGTCCAGCATCTGACGGCCGTCCGCTCTCCATAAGGCCGGTGATTTCTGAAACGGCAGAAGAACGGCTGGGCGGCAAATTTGGCGAGATTATAAGCAACGGAATGCCGGATCAGCGAATCCATGGAATATCGCGCCGGTTTAACCGGTGCATCGGCCGGCAATCTTCGGGCGAGATCGGTGTACCATTCCGGCTGACTCGGCAAAAGGGAGTTGCCGTTCACGCCGTAGTCTTCCAGTGTTATGAAATCCGGTCGAATGTACCCCATCTCGAAAACATGGCATCTCACCCCCGCCGTCCGAGCCAGTTTGGTGGCGGCTCTTAACTGCGGCCTGCAGTCCCCGTAAGTAACCAGATCGGTGGCTTCGTTATTTTGTATCAGCTCCAAAAGGTAATTGGGCCACTCTTTCGCCTTGTTTCTCAGCACAACCGTCTCCGGACCCGGCCAATCAAAAACATCCCCCCCATTAAAATTTATACGCACAACCCTATGGCCTTCACTGATAAGGCGACGCCCTAAAATCCTGAAGAAAGGGCCAACGTGCCCCTGTAAGAATATGAAAGACCGCAGCATTACCCTTTCAACTCCTCCTCTTTACGTACGGGTTAAGAAACATCCGGACCAGCCGCCGGATTGGTCCCTGCGGACCTGAATCTGTGTTGGGGTTCGATCGCACGGACAAACGGGAAAGGATTCTTTCAGGCCCGCAGAACCGTTGCGTCTCCCAATCATAATAGGTCGGGTAAAGGATGAGAGCGGCTGCAACAAGCTCATCCAGGGTGAGCTTTCTCCTCCTTCGCGGAAACGGAAGCCGATCGGTTGTCAGCCCCCACCCGGCATAAAACGGGCCGCCGTACGTATGCACCTGCTTTCCCCTCAGCAGGGCTTCGAAACCGGTAAGCGAGCTTATCGTATGCACCTCGTCAACGATACCCGCCAATGATGCGGCTGAAACATTACCCACTATCATGTCGCAGAATTGCGAAGCTATCGGGTCGGGAATTCCGCCGGGACGATTTCCGGCTAAAACATCCGGATGCGGTTTGTATAATATGAAAGCATCCGGTCTAGCCTGCCGAACCGCCTGCAGCAGTTTCAGATTGGTATCGATATCGCCGGAACACCGGAGGATCGATGCATCATTTTCCACCTGGCCGGGCACAAAGATGCAGGCTTTATCCTTCGGGAGCTTCAAATTCCGTACAATTTTACTTCCGGTGTTGTATTTCGAAATGCCTTTGCCGATTATCTCACGCCTGAGGCGGGCGGCACGGTCGAGCACTTCACCGTCGAATCCGCCCTTCTCCAGTGCGCACTCAAGCTCGCTCGGCCTCGTTGAATCGTAGTAAATACCTTTTTTGTCCAACACCAGCGAGTAGGGGACATGAAAATTCGACCCCAAACCTACCGAGCGCAGAAACCCGTCCTCCATGTGGATTACATCGACACCTTCGGAGTTTGCCAGGGCGGTGAGGCCCTCTTTTTCAGAAGATGCCCAGGTGATGATTTGGCAACGGTTGGATTTGGCATAACTCACGGCCCGCGCAGGATCATCTATGTACACGATCTTTTCGGAAACCGAGAAAAAAAAAGGTTTCACGTGCGGTCTTTTCCAGACCGGAAATCCTACGCACACAGCCGTCCCACAGGCACTAATTCCAAATTGCTCTCCCGAGTAACTTCCCACGCTTCTCTCTATCTGTGCTCAGGCTGCTTTGCCGACGCTTTCTGAAAATTCTATTGACATCGGTTGGTTCACTCTTAGTTTAACGACATAAATCACAGGAAATTTCACCTATCCATTTCAATTCATACTACCTCAAAGAATCGTTATGAAACTATATGAGTCCCATATAAGGGGTACATTTGTACTCTTAGTGGTAGTATATATAGTGGCAATGCTCTTTGAGATCCAATCTCCTCAAGCAGCCAATTTGCCACAAACGCTGGTGGACAATAAACATCGATTCCAGTCTTTGATGGACGATAATTCTTTTGTTGACGTCGATAATGCCTCACATATGCCTGACGATGTTGTTCATAAGCTGGTTCTTGCGGCAGACCGGTCGACTCAAACGGGATGCCCTTTCAATGAAGCCCAAAAGGGATTCTTCAAGACAGGCGATCGAATTTTTGTAAGTGATTATTATTTAGCCTGGTTCGACTATACCTTGAATGACGGAGTGGAGCCCCCGGCGACCTGGCCCGCCGAAGGCTCGCCTCGCGCGCAGTTTTGGTCGCGTTCCGGGACGCTTGCGGGATTGTGGTCGCTGAATCCGTCCACTCAGACCTTCCGCTATTTCTATAGCCCGAATAAACCGGTTACCGATTTACAAAACCACTTATGTTGGAATTGGCCAAGAAACGAGTTGATACCGGGGTCGAATTCCCCCGCCGGACAACTTTACTGGTGGGATAAATATGCCCCACCTCTTGAGCACACGATCGTAATACCTGCCTCGCCTGACGGTTCGAAATTCGATCTATTCGGGACCGTTTACGCTCAAACCGATCCAAAGATGAGCAAGTTCTCCATCCTGGTAGACGGCCTGCAGGATAGTCAGGGTGTCCATTATAAGACAAAAGGAAATATGACAAGCTGGACCCTGGATCACTCAATTTATTCAGATATCAAAACGGGCAAAAAGGGCCGAATTTTGTATACACTGGAGTTCATTTGTAAGCCAAAATGCATAAATGTGAAGTGGAAATTTTCACCTCAAACTGATATCGATGTCGAAAATCTATACATAAATTTGTGGCTGGCATATGCCGGGCAGAAAGATCGTGCCTGTAATCCAGCCGGATATTTCCCCTTGCCTGCGAAGGTGTACGGCCTGACTGAACCCTATCATTCATATAATTATGTAGAGACTTCTTCCCCGAAGTCCAGATACACTTTCCCCTGGAATTCGTTAACTCCCTGCTCCGGATGGAACTGCGACATAGGCATCGGAGGCAACTCCCCATTCGTGAGCCCAAAGTTGATTCAATGGGGTCAGTTTATTCGAACCGGTTTCGACCCCGATATGAACCCGGGATATCCCAGATGGCAATTGACCTTTTTGAATGTTCCCAATACCGGGTTGGGTACTCAATCGCGTCCGATAAATTTCCCTTTTGACCGGATGATATTGAATTATGAAAACAGCGATCAGCAACAGGGACTAATCCTGTGCAGATACGCAAGTAATCCTGATGACTGGTTTACTCTACGTGCGTCCCAATGGTATCAGGCGCATTACTCGCTTTCGACATCCTTTTGATAACAAGTCTGCCCTGATGCTCACTCATGCAAACGCAACTCTGTGCAGTTCCTGAATTTGAGTCGGAACCACCCGTGCGGACCCCCTGAAAAGATGGTTTCTCATAAGATGTTCAATGATCCCCTCGACAATCTCTTCCGTGGTTTCCACTGCAGTCCTGACGACCAGTTCCGGGTCCGGCGGTGGCTCGTAAGGATCGTCCACTCCGGTAAAGGAGCGTATTTCACCTCTTCTCGCCTTTGCGTACTGCCCCTTGGGATCTCTGGCTTCACAAATCCCAATCGGTGTGTCGACAAATATCTCGGAAAAAAAGAGGTCTGATTCCTGGTGGAGCCGGCGGACAAATTCCCTTTCTTCGATATAGGGAGAAATGAAACTGGTAATCACTATCATTCCCGCGTCCGCGAAAAGGCGGGCTACCTCTGCGACCCGGCGTATGTTTTCCTTGCGGTCTTTCGCCGAAAAAGCCAAGTCTTTGTTCAAACCGTGTCGGACATTGTCTCCGTCTAGAACGTAAGCTGCATAGCCCAGTTTAACCAGGGAATATTCCAGGGCAAACGCCGTGGTGCTTTTCCCCGAAGCAGGCAGCCCGGTCAGCCAGATCGTTCCTCCCGGCCGGCCAAGACAGGCTTCCCGATCACTTCGTGATGTCCGACTGCCGTGCCAAACCACATTTGTGGCCCTCATTTCAACGTCCATGTGATCTCTTTTCATAGCTGACGGTTTCTTAAGTAGTTGCTTGCCGCGGGGTTCCATGCAGTCCCGCTCGAACCTGCCGGCGGAGCGAAAGATCGGACTCCGTCAGGCGCCTTCCGTACAGTCTCTTTCCTTCCTGGTAAACAAGGTTGTCCAATTGGACCAGCCCGTCCAGAGCGGCATCGAGTCGCTCCGTAACGGGTTGTTTTTCCAATGTCTTTTTGAAATGGGGCTCTTTCAAAAGCAGCTCCAGCTTGTTATCCGTTCTGATTTCATTTGGAATCGGGAGTTTAAGTATTTGAAACAGCAGATTGACCGAACGCTCGAAATCCTCCTGCATCCCGATAAAGAAGAACTCGCCCAGTCTTTTGGCAATCTCCGGCCGGAACATGGTTTCGACGAGGTCCGCTCTTGCGCCCGGATCGTCTTCAGCGGTCCAGATGGACTGCCACTCCCGCCATTTTCGCTGTCCCATGACTGCCCAGCACATGTTGTTCCAAAAGTGGTGACTGCTCCGGATGTCCGGATTTTCAAAAAACTCTTCCGCAGACAGGCAGTTTGCAAGTTCCGTCTTTACTGAATACAGGCGATTGGTGGGCTCATATGCGCGATAAAAGTAGTATTGCGACAGCAGCCTGCTCTTTGGCTCCCGCACAAAGGTGAATATCCCGATGTTGCTTCTCGGGATATATCTTATCGAGTCATAACTGAAATGACCTGCAAACAGATTATATCTGGAAAGATTGGACGGAGAGTACCTGTGCAGACGGTCCTCATTCTCCCGATAATATTCGGCTTCGGGAAAATGATCGTGAAGATGACGTTGTATCGACGTGCCAGCCGTCTTGCGGATGTGAATGAATACCATGCAGGGCTTGTCGTAGTTTTCGTCGGGGTCGGGATGGTCATGGGCGTCCGAATAGCGGGCTGCAAACTCACTGGAGTTTAGGACATCCTCAATAATGCGCGCTACATCCTGCGGCTCTCTGAGACCTTCAGAGTATGCGGTCAGCCCTTCTTCATCCGGCTCCCTTTTGAGCAGGCCGATATAAATTTGCTTTACAAGCTCCCTTGACAGAAATGGGAATTCGTCTGAATGCAGAGCCTTCAAAACCGCGCCCTCATCAATTCCGTTACCGACAGAGGGCGCTGGCAAAACCACAGTTTTACAAATCTCAGCCAGCCTCGAACCGAACTCCGGTGATTGCATGAAGGTCCTCCTCAGGGCCATCGTGTCCTCGGAATTCATATGGTTCCCGATTACTTCCTCGGATTCAGGGGGCCGCCCCAGGAACAACTGATAGGCCCAAACGACTTCATCTCTTGTGACAGGCATGGATCTCTAATTCCTCAAATCTTTAAACCCTCACGGATCGGGTTTCAGTTGCGTATTTGCTCCAGGAACTTGTCGACCAACTCGAAATGGCCCTTCCATGTTGGAGGAGTAAACCCGGCAAGACGTTGCAGTTGAGCGGCCCTGCGGGAGCTGTCGGGCAGGCAATAATCTTCGATGCACGACATCCAGCCCGTGCCGTCCAAAGGATCAAAGTAATCCGGTATATTTCCAGCCACTTCGTGGAAAGCAGGCAGGTCGCCGGCAATGACAGGCACTCCGAGTGAAAGCGCCTCGATCAGCGGCAGGCCGTATCCCTCATCAAATGATGGAAAAATCAATGCCCTGGCGCCGCTCAGGTAGCAGGCCAACTCATCATCGGAGCAATGGGGCAGTTCGATTACCATGCCGCGAAGCTGCGTGCACCGCTCCAGGAGGTCCAACACGTTTTCACACTCCCACCCGCGCTGACCTATCACTACGAGCTTCGGAGCAGCGCTGCCGTAGCGTTCGACGATGCGCCTCCATACCTGCAGCGCCATCCAGTGGTTCTTTCGCGGCTCGATCGTGCCGAGCATTACGAAATAAGGTCCCGTCAGCTCGCAGGAATGCCCGTTTGGCCGCAGCGATTCCAATCCAAGCGGCGCGGCTATTGCGGGCGGCATTGTCCACCCCGATTCGCAGGCAAACTTCGAAAGCGCCTCCATGGTGGTTTTCGAATTAGTCACAACTCCCGCAGCGGTGGTCAGGACCGTGCGCAGCCTGGCGGCATGGCGCAGGGATTCGCCGCATCGGCAAAACTCCGGATGCGTCATGGGGGTCAAATCGTGCACCATGAATACAGGCCTTACACGCTTTCGGACGAGCCATTCAGCATATGCGGCAGAGTCCAGGCCGCTGTGGCCGACGTTGAACAGAATCCGGCCGGAATAACGGTCCTCCGACAGGGACAGGGGGGGAGACGAGGCCATGATGCGACTCGCCTTGCGAAAGAAATCGCCCCTGGGCTCCAGCAGCAATTGGAACATGCGTTGCGAGGCGTCTCTCCCGAAAACTCCTCCAAATCCCCCTTTGAAAACAACGACCCGTGAACATGCGCGGTACTTCCGTATGTATGAAAGGCAAACCCTGTCTACGCCGGTGGGCAAACGTCCCTTCATGAACCGGAAGAGGAGACGCGTCACATCGATGAGCATCTCGCCCTTCCGCATCGACCCAAGCCGAAATGACATTAGAATCTCCACCGCCGGCGCATACGTTTTCCCTTCCGGGTGTTACCCGGACTGTTTTCAACAGGCATGCTCAAGGATTCGGGACAGGTTTGAACGAACCGATGAAGATCGGTTAGGCGGGTTTAGAGTTTCCAGCACCGCTGATGATCTGCTATGGCCCGGTTTGTATGTAAAATTACCCGGGCCGGGAAACTTGCGCGGACCATCATCTTGACCACTGGACAGACATTATGGACGCCGGATAAGCGATCGACATAATGAGATTTGCAAACTTCTGGAACTCAGCCACGGTCGCATTGGATATATATATTATGTCCTTGTCTTTCATGGGGAAGTTCTCTGCCGCGAAAAAGGTGGCCGGATCTTTCAGATTGACGCTATAGATCACAGGGACTCTGCCGTCCGGAGTGGTCCGGACCGGCTTGGTCGGCCAGTCCATAAAGTCCGCCGGTTCAAAGCGAAAGATGAAGACCCCCTGAGGATTTGCGCGGGCGTCCTGCACCCCGCCGGCCCTGGCCAATGCCTCGACCAGGGAGATGCCCTGGGCCTCGAAAGTGATCTCCTCGTTCTTGCCCGTGGCGCCGAGTGAGGTAAAACTGAGCGGCTGGAAGAGAGCGGTAATCACGTCCCCGGGCTGCAGAAGGATGTTCTGGCCGGGGTCGCGGATTACGGAATCGAGCGGCATCGAATTCACGTTGCTGCCGCGGGTGATCTGGATCATGGTCTTGCCTACCGGCGGTTTGACCCCACCCGCTGTAGCCAGCGCATCGAGCAGCCGCTCCCCGCTTGGGGTGAGCGGAATTCGCGCACTGTGGCCCACCTCTCCGACAACGGTCACATTGGCCGAGGCATTGGCTGTCAGGCGAACGAGCACCTGGGGCTGGTGTGCCATGCCGGCCAGCCGCTTTTTGATTTCGTTCTCGATCCGGCGCAGGGTACGCCCCTTTGCCTGGATTTGCCCTGCAAAAGGCACCGTGATCGAGCCTTCCTTGTCCACCATCTGGTCGGGGATGGATGTTGTTTGCGAAGATAGAAGGCCTGTGCCGGTACTTGACCCGAAAAGTGTGGCAGGCGGTGCTTCCCATATTGAAATCGAGAGGACGTCGCCCGTACCGACAAGGTATTCTGCGGGGCCTCCGGTTTCAAAAACCTCAGAGAAAAGGGCCTGTTTCTTTTTTGCGAGCTGTTTTGCGGCAATCTCTCCGGTCAGATCGACCAGTTGGATGCCTTCCGGCGGGGCCTGACTTCGGACTTCTCTAACATAGGGGCCGGAGGAAGGCAGCGTGGAACACCCGGTGAGCCCGCCTGCGGCGAGCAGGCTAAAAGCTGCGCAAAACACGAACGGCAATTTCTGAAGACTTTTTCCCGACATATAATCTTTCTCTGATGAGTTGGGCAATGCCCGCCTTTGGATGAGGCGCTCAGACATCAGTTACCGCGACGCGGAGCGCTCTTTATGAAAGAGACGGCCTGCATGTTGATTGAATTCCTTTCCTGAGGACTCAAACCCTTCCACGAGTGGTCGCCCTGATACATGACCATGTTCGCCGACACATTCTTGCTTTTCAACGCTTCATAGAGTGCTTGCGACTGTTCCGGCAATACAAGCTTATCCCACTCACCCTGGATGATCAGGACCGGCGGCATATCCGAATGCACCGAATACACCGGAGAGAGGGCCCGCGCCGCGGCGGCGTCCTGAGGATCGCCGATCAGGGCGGTCAGCGAGCGCTGATAGCGCTTGTCTCTCTGGGCTTTGAAAAGGTCCACGGGACCGAAGCCGTCAATGACGGAGACAACGCGTTTGTCCTTTATTGCCATCCAAACGGCTATGTGGCCCCCGGCCGATAGCCCGTATACGCTTATGCGCCCCGGGTCCAGGCCCAGTTCGCCGGAATGATCGACCATCCACTGGAAGGCTGCTTCCGCGTCATCCAACTGCGCCGGCCACCGGGTCGAAGGATCGGCGATATTTGCCAGCCTGTAGTTTATCGAAACGGCAACGATGCCGTTTCGCGCGAAAAACCCGCAGAGATTGCCCATGGGGGCCTTATCTCCCCCGGTCCATCCCCCACCATGGATCATCAGGACACCGGGTCTTGCCTTCAGTCCGTCAGAGGGAAGACATGCGGATAATGTTTGAGAAGGTGAAGTGCCGTAGGATAACTCCAGAACCTGCCCGGCATAACATGGGACCAGCAGCAGCCACAGTATGATAGCCCCTGCTGCCAGGCTTCCAATAGTTCTTATGGGTCGTCGTATGCCTCTCATTGTTCTCGTACTCTCCTGCGAAGAGATGGAATGACCTGCGAAATCATATTTCCACCATGAACGGTCGACGATTTGTCTGCATTTCGATTATGCAGACCCTGCAGCATCGATCTCTTCTTCATCGCAAATGATATCTTTTATGCTTTCCGCCTCACGCAGCAGTGTCTCGTAGAGTGCCGATCTTCCTTCTTCAGCCGAGTAATGGGCGAAAAAGAGGCGCATCGCATGATCGACTCCCTTATCGTTTACCGAACGCAGATCGTTTTCAAAGTATTCGCCCCTGTTGAAATTACCGGTGATTATTTCGTAGGCTGGGAAATAGAAACAGTTGGGATACTTGCCAACCACTTCTTCGGCGGCCACTCTCAGAACCGATTTACTGTAGATGGTCGAAAGCAGCACATGCCTGTTTTCAAAAGTTGCGATCAGCGGTACCGGAGAGACGGTGAAGATAATTTTGGCAGTCCCGTTTACACTGGAAAGCCTTTCGACAAAGGCTTCCAGGTCAGCCTGGACCTGGGCTGCGCTGAAGTTGACGAATTCGTAGAGGGAAAAGTCCATCTCACCGGCGGATACCCCCGGCGCCAGGGGAAATACGGCCCCATCCTTTTTGGCTGCCCATGCTTCGGTCAGACCCAGCGTAAATACCAGGACGTCGAGATTTTGGAACATTTCACGAACGGCCGTAAGGTGAGCGTTTCGCGAGTTCTCCACTTCTTCAGCTGTTGCAAACCCGTCCGGTTCCACACGGGGGCGGAAAGGGTCCGCATACCGTCCGTCAGCCCTCAGCCATGCGCTGTCGAATGGCTGGAATGTGCCGAAAGCGCGGTCGAACAGCTGCAGAAACTGGCGTGCTGTGTATACATTGCCGTAACGTGCCGAAAAAACGCCGTAATTCAATCGACCGGCCTCTTCGGCGGAAATTCCCGGGGGCTTCTCGGCGATATAATAATTAAAACCCTGCTGCTGCAGTTTTCTCGATATATGTTGGGCAAAGCAACTTCCGGCGGTCGCGACTTTGGTCTCGCGGCCGATCTTGAAACCTGCCGAAACAACCGGGTCCACTTTGTCGGATGCGATGCCGGAAACGGCCTTGCGCCAGAAATGAAAATTGGGCAATCCGTCATACGGCGTGCGCCTTTTCGCCTCGGCTGCCGCTTTTGGCTTTGGCTGAGGACTGACAGGCTTTGCGGCAGTCCGCATTCCGATCAGATTATCCAGTTCCCTGTAAGGGGCGGTATTGAGACGATCGCAAACGAGATCTTCCTTGCCATACATGGAAAATGCCTGCAGGGATTCCCGGACAAATTCCTCCAGGTCGAGCAGCATTACAGGGTTGGCAGGGCCCTTGGGCCTTTTGAAAAAGTAATGGCCGTCTATCCCCAGGGGCTTGCCAATTTCCGGGTAAACCGGCCAAACGGGACCATCCAGGAAATGATCGCGCACGAATTCTTCGCCCACCGGATAGTTGCTGATTCCCAGCCCACTGAGGACCATGCGCGCTAAATCCGCTATAGCGAAGTACTTGGGATGATTTACCGTGTGCATGAAGCAGCCCCGGCGGGCCCATCGGTCGAACAAATCATCGAGACTGTAACCAAACATTTTTGCCTGGTTCAAAAGAGCATCCCTGGAGCTTTGCCAATAATCAAAGAAGCCCAGCTTCTGATAGACCTCCCGAGTGAACAGTTCCAATATCTGGGCGGCATTCAACCCTCTGACCCAGCCGTAAAAGGCAATCGAAGAATTGTAATGACCCAGCGGACCCATGAATTTCCTGTCTCCCGGCCCGTTGATGTAGACGAGATCGGGATGGTAAGCCGGGAGGGCAATTGCAGGAATGGTCTTAATCCTGTTGCGTTCACGAGGGTACTTAGAATCCACCAATTTCTGCAGAATGTGGTGCGGGTGCAAAAGCAAAATATCGTTATCCGCCAGGATGGACGAAAGATCGATCTCTTCCGGAGTTGGAGCCATCGTGAAGATCTGGTTGCCCGTGGCCGCAACGCCGCGCGTAATCGCGTTTATGCAATTCGCCAAGGCAAATGCCTGGCAGTTCCCGATAATGGCCACCTTGATATCGGACGGCCGGGTCTTCGGTCGAGCAACAGGGCGCGGGACCTCTTGCTTAACAGGGGCGGGTCCGAGTGGAGTGACAGATGTATCTTCCGGCTGAATAGAAGGCAGCGGGTCTGCATGCGAGAAAAGCTTTTTCAATTGCAACCCGTTGGGTTGAAACCAATGCAGCAGGGTTGATTTCATTCTCGAACTCCAGATGCCGGTCACGGCGTTTTCATGGCAGCGTCGAGGGATACCGGCGGTGCCGTACGTTGGTGGAGATATTGCGCGGCTTTACCCGTCACGCGCAGGTACCAGTCATCGGGCAGCTTGCAGCCGTCCTGGTCCGGATAGACCATTTTGGCCCCTCGCGGCAGCATGTCCGCTGTTGTTACGGTAGGAAACAGCGCGGTCCCCTCGTCAACTTCATCGAACATCGCTGCGTACAGCATGTCTGCGTTGCTGCTCAACAGGCCGTAAACCTGTCGCCACAGGAAGTTCCCGCACTGGCGGGGAATTTGGTTGAGTATGGGTTTTGGCCCGTCCGGGTGGTGGGCCCTGCGGTTAAAAGCTGAGAACCCGGGAAAAATGACAGGCATATAGCCGATTCCAAGCCGCCTGGTCTCCGCCATATCGGGTAGAACGTGGGTGCGGACGAAATCATCCGCCCCGGGATTATCGGCAAAGCGCCCCACCGACCACGGGCTGATGACATCATAACTGCGATAGACCTCCGCCCATTGCGGCTCGGTTTTCGAATCCCTTTCCAGAGTGCGCCAGTTCGTGGGCACTCCGCCAATCAATGTTGCCGCCTGGAGCCCGTCCCTCCCGGCCTTGAGGTCCTGGACCAGGCGCAGGACCTCTTGCGGTTCGCCCGGGCGACCCTTGAACCCGAAGCCCCAGATCTCGAGTACCGGTTTGCCGTTCGAGCGCAGGTAGGACGGACTGGAGGTGATCTTCAAATCCTGTACAAGGTGCTTCCAATCGGCACGGATTCGGGCCGTTACTTTACCGGGATCGGCTCCCGAAACGTCATAGCAGATAAAAAATGCGCGGCCCGCTCCTTCCGCCCCGGCCCCGGCATTCATCATCACACGATCGCTGCGCCTGAGCAGGTCGGGTATTTCCAGGGGTTTGACAAACCGCTGAACCGCGGCTCCGTCAATTCCATGGTCGGCCATCCATCGGAAGTGAACGGCCACCACGTTTGGGTTTTGCGCAGAGTAGAGGCGGACTGGTGAACCTTCGTTGGTACGCATGTCGGTGGCGCAGAGGTCCTCGGGCTTGAATTGGTTCAGGGCTGGAAGCATATCGACGTTGAAACGCTCCGCCCGTGCTTCTCCGGCAAACCAATGCTGCCACTGCCGATTTCCTTCATAATCTCCGGGGCAGCCGAACCATCCCTGGTACCCGACTACCAGCTTGCCCTGGAGACCTTCGGCAGGCCCGGCCCCAAGGGTGGAACGGTTCGGGACGGCTATGCAGAACAGGAGGAAAATGAGGAATAATGCCTGTTTGCCCCTGCCGGGAGAATTCCGCAAAACATTCTTTAAGCACTGCTTATGATTTGTCATTTTGGTCAGAGGCTTCAATCGTGTCATTCGCTCCCTCACCCAGCAGGTGAGGATCAAATTCAATCGGTAGACTTTCGAATTACAAAAATGTTGGAAATGAATGGATTCTTTTGATCCCCGTTGACAACTTCCCAGACCTCCAGCACATCTGATCTTTCTTTTCCGACAATTGAAAAAATATGCTGCTGTGGAAGGCAATGCATCTGCATTTTGAGATCATGTTCGGTATTCAGCCATTCGGATGTTTTGAAGCGATAGTTCTTTCGGTAGATGGGCACCTGGAATACCGCTATGCCTCCGGGTTTGAGCGAACGCAGAGCATTCGCTATCAGTATTGAGATGATTGGAGGAGGATTGTGCTGAAAAACAATCAGAGAATAGAAGACATCGCAATCATTCAATTGATCGAGGAAAGTCTCTGAACAGAGGTGATAGGTTATATTGTCAAACCCTCCCTCTTCAGCATGTTTTCGCGCCAGCGATAAATGTGCTGATGAAATGTCATAACCGTAGACATGTGCAAATTTGCGTGCAAGGGGAATAGTTACCCGCCCTACTCCGCATCCGTAGTCTATACAGCTCATTGTCGAAAGGGGCCGGGAATCGTGACGTGCCAGAATGCCTTCCAACTGCGCGGCGTTGCGCTCTCCGGACGCCCAAAATTGATCAATCGTACCATCCAGATTTTGAGGAAGATACTTCTCATTTGTAAGAACCGACCAATGCGGCTTGGTTACTCCCAAATGTGTCCAGGTTTCCCTGACCTTATCGATGATTTGACTGACTTCATGGCCGCTCGCCACCGTATCAACCTCGAGCCTGGGGGCTTGCGCAAAGAAAGCGGCGCCTCGTGAAGCAATGGGAACCTTTGCTGAAAACTCCGCCGAGCTGAGAAAACGTTTTCGCAGCGCATCGATGTTATCGCATTGCATGTGATTTTGAATAACCAACTCCGATTCCGGCTCACGTCCCAGAAACAATTTATATCCCAGGATTACTTCGTCCCTTGTAACCGGCATTTTTAGCTCTTTTCATAGATTCTTTGATTAGTGAACGGGATTCTTTAGACAGCCTTGAATCCGAACTCCACCAGACGTTTTTGATACAGCTTTTCAGCCTCTTCATATACGACATTGTCTAATTCGACCAGTTTGTCGAGCGCAGAATCAAGCCGGGGAGTCACAGGCTGCTTTTCCACCTTTTTAAAATGCGGCTTGGTCGATATTTGTTCCAGGCTGTTATCGGTCCTTATTTTATCCGGAGCACGCATGTTAAGCATCCGGAACAGCATCAAAAGCGACCTCTCGAAGTCTTCCTGCAATCCGATGAAAGTGAATTCCTGCAGTCTTTGGGCAATTTCCAACCTGATCTTGTTTTCCAGCGCCTCAGCTATTGCACTTTTATTTTTTTCCTTTACAACTATTTGCATCCATTTACGCCAGTCTTCTTTCCCCATTACAGCCCAATACATATTGTTCCATACACCCTGCGGATTTCGGTCAATAAGCTCATTTTCGAAGAATTCTTCAATTGTTACTCTATCCGCAAGTTGGACCAACTCTGAATAGAACATATTGCCAGGTTCATGGGACCTGTAGTAATAATAAAGGGATTGCAAACGACTCTTGGGCTTTCGGACAAATGTAAATATCGAGAGTTTTTTCCTTGGGATATACCTCAAGGTATCGTAGTTGAAGTGACCGGCGAATGCCCTGTATTTACTTAGCTGGGAAGGAGAAAGTGCCCATATGTTATCTGCATTCTCACGGTATAATTCATCTTCGGAAAAACAGTCATGGAGGTGATGTTGTACAGAGGTACCGGCAGTTTTTTGAATGTGAATAAATACCAGGCATGGTTTGTTGTAAGTTGTGTCGGGATGCACTTTTGAATTTGCTTTCGCGTAGCAGCTCGCGAATTCACTCGATTCGATTACATTGGATAAGATAGTCTCCAGGCCGCCCGGCGATTGCAGAAGTTTGGCATACGAATCAAGTCCTCCCGCATCGGGCTCTCTTTTGAGCAGGCCGGAAAAAATCTGGCGTGCAAGTTCCTCACTGGAGAAACCAATTCCTTTTTTAGTTGGAGCGGAAGCCCCGATTTTTTCAGTGAATTCCTTCGATCCTATAATATCTGCCAGGATTGCGGGAAGGTCCCCCTTTTCCGAAAGCTCGCGGGAATAGGAAGCCAAACCCTCCTCGTCAGGTTCCCTTTTGAGCAGGCCGATAAAGATCTGGCGGACAAGTTCCCCAGCGGAGAAAGTTGGAGCGGAAGCCCTGGTTATTTCGGCGAATTCCTTTGATTCAATAATATCTTTCAGGATTGCGGAAAGATCCCCATTTTCGGAAAGCTCGCGGGAATAGGACTCCAGACCTTCCGGGTCTGGTTCCCTTTTGAGCAGGCCGATAAAGGCGGCTCTAATCAGGCCCGGAGAACGGGCGGCGAGGAGCTTGCCCCAAAACTCCTCGGAATTCGCTATTTCCGCAAACACCGCGGCGATCCTGTCCAATCCGGTGACCTGAGCGGCATAGGAAGCCAGACCTTCCTCCTCCGGCTCCCTTCCGAGCAGAGAAAGGTAGATGGCGCGCACGAGGTCTGGAGAACGGGCGGCGAGGAGCTTGTTCCAAAATTCCTCGGAATTCGCTATTTCCGCAAACAGTGCGATGATCTTATCCAATTCGGTGACCTGAGCGGCATAGGAAACCAGACCTTCCTCCTCCGGCTCCCTTCCGAGCAGAGCAAGGTAGATGGCACGCACAAGGTCCGGAGCGCGTTCGGCGATGCTCTTTTGCCGGAATTCATCCGAGTGGGCTATATCCCTGATTATTCCCGCCAGGTCACGGCAACCGGCAAGCTCTTCTTTATATGCCGCGAAACCTTCGGGGTCGGGTTCCCGGCCCAACAAACCCTGGTAGGCGGCATCGACGAGATCGGCCGAGTGCAGTCCTATGAGCAGCTTATTTTTTCCGGCCCTGCCGATTCTGTTCAGCAGACCTTTTTCCCCGTCGCAGCAAGAGACTGAATTATTTTGGGAGATTGACATATTAAAGAACCCCCTCCTCCACTGGATCGCTTGCACCGTCAGTGTCCAGGTTATTTGATTGTGCTTTATACCCCCCGATGCCGCTCACCTGGTCTTCGGCCAGGTCAAATTCATCTTCTCCGGCAACATCTGGCTCAGAATATATGCCCGGCCCCGCTCCGTTTACGGGGACCTTCTTCTCGCCGGCATGGACCCGTGCATGTACCGTTTCATCTGTCGCGCCCGGCAGTTGCACGCCCCCGAAAACAAAACGGTTCGGTTCGGGCAGGATGAAATTCGGGTCTGGTGTGATCTCTTCTTCGGAGATCTTCTTGAAAGCTCCCGACCGGATCCGGTCAAAGAAGTTATACCAGGCGTGCTCGATGCTTTCCCGACGATAGCTGGGTCCTAGTTTGAGGCCTGCTTCGATCAGTTGTTTCCTGTTATCCGCACAGTCGGGGTGGATCACGCTTTCTATTGCCTTCGCCTGGGACAGGGTGGAGTAAGGATCGAAGTACCGGCAGGCATTTTGATATATCTCGCGGTGTACAGGAATTTCCGAGGCGACAACCGCGCCCCCGCACAGCATTGCCTCGATGCCGCTCAGGTCGAAGCCTTCGGCCACCGACGGGCAGACCACGGCCGCGGCGCCGTTGTAGAGTACCCGCAGTTTGCCGCTCGGAACACAATGAAGATGAAACAGCTCCCCCCTTTGCTGCCAGGGGGCCATGGATTCAAGTATGCGGGAATACTCCCAACCAAGCTGGCCGACTATGACCAGCTTCAGGTCGGTCATCCCATGATTCTTGAGGTAATCCCACGCGGAAATCATCTTTGGATAATTTTTTCGGGGCTCAAGAGTCGAAACCATCAACAGATAGCGTAAAGTCTTCCCGTTTAAGTGCCTGACATAGAAATTCTCTTTTTCCCGGGAAGTGAGGAATTTCGGTTCCGTATCCGGACGGATATGGTTTCGGATAATATTCGCGATGTAGGTTTGATTTCCGACTTCCGGGTAATATTCGTGGGATACGATATCCGGGATGACCACCGAGCGATTCTCCAACTTCGGAAATATCTTGAGAAGATCGGAGCGTGTAGCCTCGCTTACACAGGCAAAAAGACCTTTCCTGGAGTTTTGCAGAAGGTTGGCCATGTGGACGTGCTGGTGAAATCGCGCATTCTTTATCGTGTGCGGCATCAGGATAGGGACGGCATCATGATATCTGACCACCAGCTGCGTCTTACGCGACAATTCGGTTGGGAACGGAGTTTGTGAGACAAAGACATCATAATTACGAGTACTTATCTTGACAGGCATTCCGGGAAGGCCCGTCAGCCTCATTTTTTTTATCGCAATTCGGCTTAGAAGGTCGTGCGGCTGCCTCAAAATGGCGTAGCGGGCATTGTGGACAACCTGAAAGTCTTTGGCGGCCAGTGTCTTTGAGAACATCGACTGCCAGACGAAATCGCCGAAGTCTCCGGCTTCGAACTCATAGAGCGGCAGCCCGATGCGCATGTGTGCCATAAAGGAGAGGTAGTGCGTGCTTACTCTTTTGGACGCATAGTGCAGGACCCGGTCCCACAAGGTTTCCATGGGATCGACCTTGACGGAAAGAGCAGCCCTCGCCAGCGTGTGCATTTTTCTATGAGGGCTGAGAAGCCTGGCAAAGTACCCTCTCTTTATCCCCGGCCACAACGTACGGCTGGGATGGTTGATCAGCCCGGTTACCTCGATGCTTTTCATCATGCTCAGCGCAAGGAATTCAAGCCTCGTCTCCTGCGGAATCCCGGCGAACTCGTCGAGAGCCGGCCGCAGCTCCATTAGCACTCTTAACCTGTCCTCTTTTGCCATCTGCTCTTTCCCGATCTTCTTGAAGCTCTTTACTGGAACAAATTGCCGCGACATTCAGTAGAGCTGGGGTTTGCATGCTCCGCGTGAAACGCAAGCGCATTCTCGACGTCTTCAAAAATGTGCATCCTGCCGGCAACCAACACGGCGGCCCGGTTACAGAACGAGCGGATGAAGACATCGTGATGTGAGACCATGATCATGGCCCGGTCTCCACGTTTCTCAAACAACTCGATATTGCATTTGTGCTGAAAACGGGCATCTCCAACGGCAATGATTTCGTCAATGAGAAAGCAGTCGAATTCCACGGCCATGGAGAGTGCGAAGGCAAGCCGCGCAAGCATCCCGGAAGAGTATCTTTTGACCGGTTCCTGCAGGTAGCTGCCAAGTTCGGAGAATTCCTCCACGAAGGGGAGGGCCCGCTTATAATCAGCTTTATATACCCGACAGATGAATTTTAGATTGTCCAGCCCGGTGAGGCTCCCCTGGAAGCCGCCATGGAAAGCCAGGGGCCATGAGACGCTCATACCGCGGGAAATGGTTCCGCTCGAAGGGAGTTCCGCCCCTCCTATCAGCCGGACAAGGGTCGATTTGCCCGCTCCGTTGAGCCCGAGAATTCCGATTTTCTCGCCCCTGCGCACTGTGAGATTGACGTTATCGAGCACTCTGCGCATCCCAAGGCGGGTTTTGTATAACTTGGAGACGTTTTCGACTCTTATCATTCCTGTCCGATCCGGTATTGCGTTTCCTTTGAAAGGAGAAGACCTATGAAGGTAAGCGCCAGGGAAAGCACGCAAAGGTAGCCGGGCTGCTCATAGGTACGAACTACGTCGCCATAGTAACCGTGCCGTATCATTTCAGTCACTGTGACGGTCGGCACCCAGACTGCCAATTGCCGCAAATACTCGGGCAGCCAGTCCACCATAAAGAAAGCGCCTGATATTCCGAGATAGAAGTACATGGAAGGGTGGTAGAAATTCATGAAAACTTCCCACCGTTCGGAGAGTGCCCCTACGATGAATCCAAGGCCCAGGGTGTACCACATCAACAGGAACCAGCCTAAAAGCATGAGTACGATATCGCGGGGCCACGGGATCAATTCAAAGTAAATCAAAGCGATTCCGATCAGTACCCAGGCAATGGTCGCACCGGCAATCTCCAGAATTATTCGGGACAAAAAGAGGTCCAACACTTTGACGTTGCGATGGAAAAGGAGGCTGACGTTTGGCTCCACGGCCTTGCCGCACTTCATGGTTGCCTGGCGCCACATCATAACCGTCGAATAGCCGATCCACGCAAAAGCGGTAACGGAAAGACTGGAGCCCCGCAGTTGTATTCCATGCAGATGGATGTTCCACAGGACCGTGACTCCCACGACCAATATCATCGGTTCCAGGAAAAGCCACAAGATACCCAGATTGTTGCGGCCGAACCGGGTGATCATCTCCCTTACCAGCAGAGCGCCGATTACACGCATCTGGATTGAGAAGGAGTCAATCAGAGACACATGTTCATGTTTTTCAGGCATCCCGATCCTGCTATTCATGGTGTTCACGCACACCGGCCAGAATCAGCCCCAGAACGCCCCAGGTGAGAAGTCCGAGGAGGAAGGTCGTACCGATATCTCTCAACCTGCGCGGTTCAATTGCGCAATCCGGCTTGTTTGGCTCAACCATGCGCTGTAAATAAAGCTCCTGTTGAATCGCTTCGTTACGGGCATGTTCCAGGGACTGAAATGCGGTCTCCAGAAGCTTCCCGGCAACCTTCTCGTCAATTTGAAGCCTGTCGTATTCAGGGCCATACTTGCTGAATGAGACCTCGGCTCCGGCGACCCTCGCCGTTTGGGATTTAATTTCGCTGCTCAGCGTTCTTATGCGCTGTCTAAGTCCGGGAATTGCCGGACTCTGGGGACTGGCTGCCTCAAGTTGAGCAAGTTCCGATCTCGCGGTTACCAGGTCGCCCTGGAGCTTGGAAGCCCCTTCGAGTTCAAGACGCGACTGACCCTCCGGGTCGAAAACACCATGCTTGTTCCGGTATTCCGAAACTGCAATCGTTGCTGCTTTTACTTTATTGGTGGCATTCTCGACTTCTGTGGATGCAAACCCGATCTTGTCCATCCGTATGCGTTTGTTTAGCTCGTTTATCAGCTCTTCGCCCATTTCCAGCAGCATGGCGTTAATGCGTTGGGCTTCCTCAGCGCTGAACGCGGACACTTTCAGGGTGGATATGGAAGAAGCGGGATCGAGACTGACATCTATGATCCGGCCGGTATAGTATTTGAAAAAGTTCTCGAAGCTGCGGTCCCACCAGTCCAGACCGGCGAATCGCTCTATTCTGTCCACTTCCGCGCTGCCAAAGGATTTGGAAATCCCCATCTTCTCTTCCAACCTTTGGAGGGCGTCTCTTGATTGTATAAAATCGTTTACCGCCGCGGTATCGTCCTGGCCATGGGATAACCCGGAACCCTGCATAAGCTGGCTTAAACCGGAAGAGTGACTCTGCTTCTGGGAGCTTCGAACGACGACAAAATGGGATTCCGAGATGTAAATGTCCGAAGCGATCATGCCGAAGTAAATGGACGCCAGTACCGTTGGAATAAATACGGTCAGCATAAACAGGAGGCTTGGACGCGGAAGTCGCCTGGAGCGTACCGTTCCCTTTACCAGAGATACTTTTGTAAATCCGGATCCTTCCATCAGTAATCCTTAATCAATGCCGTGATTTTATGTGAAAAGTCCGCATACAGCTCCGCCAACTCGATTACATTCGAACAGTAATCCAATTCGCGGTCATAATATGGAGGAGCCACATCGGAAGCCGGCTCCAAATATTTCAGTGTTGCTGCTGGTGATTTGTTACAAATGAGACGACTAATCCCCCGCACAACAAAGGTACTCAAAAGCAAACCTTCTCAAAAACTTATGAACAGACGATGACCGGCAACTGGAAACATGCGGGAAGGCGGGTTCTTTCGGCTGAAAATCATCGATTTTGACCCGCCGGCGCCGCTTTGCTAATCTCCTCTGACAGCTTTATGGAAGCGGTATCCCCGATATGCGAAGATGGCGCCGTCCGGGGTGATTTCCACGAGCTTCAAGGCAGCAGTGAGTTCCTGCCCCTCGTGCATGCTCGAACCGTTTACGACTACCCGCCTTCCGCCGGCCTGTCCGGAGTAGACGAGGATAGATAGAAAAAGGTTTGGGAGACTGCCCTGAATAGAATCCGGAAGCTCGTGCAATTCGAAAATTCTTCCCGCTTTGTTTTCTTTTCCGCCATTGCTCTCAGCCTCTCCGGCGCCCGGCGTCACCGGATCCTGTCCGCGCACGGAAACTTCCGCCCGGTTGTTTCCCCTTTCAAAATAGCCGGCAGGCAGGCGCCCCTGCATGTCGGCCAGGGCAATGCTCCTGGCGGCAGACCGGCTCCTGGTGGTATTCATGGGTACCGGTCTCCTTTGTCCGACGGTCTGATCGGAAGGGTCCCGGCCTGTTGAACCTTCGATAATGGATCTTGCCCTTACAGCAGAAGGCGGTTCGGCGATATCTTCAAATTTCCGGAAACTTTCAGTCGCAGGAGGTCCCGGTTCGTTATGTCCGTCATTGAGACGGGATTGCTTTTGTTCTTCCTGCTTCGACTTTGCGTTATCCACAGGTACCGGTGAGATCTCATGGCTGACCGGGGCAGGTTTGCCGGCCGATTTTTCGGCCACTCCCGGTCGCTTGAGTCCAGAGAGTACAACCAGCGCAATCAGAACCAGCGCAAAAGCGCCCAGGTGAAGGCGGCTGTTGTTCCATCCGATTCGTGCCCTATGTTCGAAGGAGTCCATTTCCCGCGTCTCTTTCCGGAATGTCCCCGGATACCCCCCAAGCATTGGCGGGCCGGTATGCCCCCCGCATCGAAGCGTTTTTGCCTGGAGTGCAAGGGATCACTTTATCGAGAGCACTTCCACTTCGAAGACCAGCGTTGCGTTCGGCCCTATCAGATTGCCTGCCCCCTTTTCGCCGTAGGCGAGTTGGGGAGGAATGAAAAGCTGCCATTTGGAGCCAACCGGCATAAGCTTGAGGGCTTCCGTCCATCCCGGGATCACGCTGTCGACTTTCATGGCTGCGGGCCCTCCTCGTTCGGAGGAGTTGTCGAACTCCGTACCATCGATCAGGGTCCCCTGGTAGTTGACTTCCACCGTATCGGAGTCAGTCGGTTTCCTGCCTTCCCCAGCCTTCAGGATCTTGTACTGAAGACCGCTCGGCAGCGCCACTACGCCTTCCTTTGTCTTGTTGGCGGTCAGGAAGGCCTCGCCCTGCTTCTTATTTTCCTCTGCTACGGCTGCGATCGCTTTGGCCCGCCTTTGCTTAAGCTCTGTGTGAAAGCCGTTCAGCGCGGCCCGCAAATCTTCATCGCTCAAAAGCAGTTTGGATCCCTTCAGTTCGTCCCGAAATCCCTGCGCCAGGGCATCCGCGTCATATGGTACGCCCTGCCGTTTGAGATTCTTGGCCAGATCGACGCCAATGCTGTAGCTTTGCTTTGCCTGGTCGTTTTTGAAAACCTGTTTTTCGGCGGCACTTGCCTGAGAGGCCATAAAGATGATTCCGAGAATCGCAATCCATTTCAGTTTCATTTCAAAATGCCCTTACAGTTCGAAATAGTGATGATGGGGAGGGATTTCCCCTCCCCATCTCTATTTTGATATTCGTCTACGCATGAGGTTGAATGGAACCCGTGCTCGTCGGGGTGCCATTGCCGAATACATTGGCCGGGAGGATACGGAAGTAGTACGTTTTTCCGGCGGTCATTGAGTTAGCGGGAAAAGAATAGGACGTCTGGGTCTGACCGGCGGTCACCGTGGTCAGGCCGGTTGTAAACGCGCTGTTGGTGGCCCTCTGGATCCTGAATAAGGGGGGCAGAGCGCCGGTGGAGGACCAGTTCAGCACGACCGGAGAACCGGGTGCTGCAGCCTGGGTCACCGAGTTGAGCGTAACCGCCGTCGTCGGTGGTCCAAGCACGTTGGAGTATGCGGTGGTAACGGTCTGGGAAGGATACCCGGTCACACTGCTTCCGACCGTTCCGGTACCGAATACCCGGTAGTAGTTGGGGATAACATTCTGCTTAAAGGTGGTATCGGAATAAGTGTTCGTCGTTCCAGAGGCCCTCGGGACGGTGAACTGAACCAGCCCGGTGGTGAAACTGCTGTTGGTTGCTCTTTGGACGGTGAAGTTGGTTATACCCGGATCGACGTTTTGCCAGGTCAGCACCATGGCCGATCCATTATACGACCCCGTCAGATTTGTGGGGGTATCCGGAGCTGCCGCCACCAGGATCGGGCGCATCATGTCATTTTCTTCGTGCCCGAGGAGGTGGCAGTGCCACACGTATTCGTTGCCGAAATTGGTCAACAGGTTTGTGACCGTGACAGGATTGTTGGTTGGGGTAACGTTCGCGAAACCCATGGTCGATCCCACCGGCATGGTCGGATCGAGAAGCCTTTTACTGCTTAGCACCTTGAAAGGCACGCTCGGGACCTTGGCCTTCAGGGCCACAACGACGTCCTCGAGCGGATTCATCTTGACGGTCTCTTTCCAGCCTACCTCTTCGGGCCAGGGCGGCTTGATGGCTCCATCCCAGCCTACACGGTTGATAAGCTGCACGTTGAAAAGATGGAAATGGATCGCGTGGGTATCGACGCCGTTGTGCGTAATCTTCCACAACTGGGTTCCGCCGTCCGGGATCACTTCGGTTGCCGGATCGATATACCCTAACGGAATGGTCGTCTGAACAAGGGACGTAGTGAAGGGCATCTCGACTCCGAGGGTTGAGTTCATGCGTCCCAGGGGGTCGAAGAGTTCCTGGATTGTCTTAGGCTCCAACGGTTTGACAACCGGGGCGGATGCACCATAAGGAGTGAAGGTAAGCGAAGTATCGGAGATTCGCGAATACGTGTCGGTTCCGCTCGGAGGAGCGCCAACCGCGGCAGCGTATGCGGTCTCGGGCACTATGGGTTTGGCCTGCGTGGCTGCAAAGGCTGTAGCCATCGGAGCTTCCAAAGTCGCGGGATCGAAAGCGGTGCCGTTTGCACCCACGGTGCCGCTGACTCGAATCTGCATGACTGTCCGGATGTTGGGACCAAAACCGGCAACGGTCGAGGGAGCGCCGCCCATGCTCTGCAGATCGGGATTACCTGTATAGTAATCGTTGCGGGGATCGCCGGCCGGAACCGGTGCGGGTGCGTCGTTATAGAGAATGAGCGTTTTTCCCGCATACTGTGAAAAATCGACTACGACGTCCGCTCTCTCTGCAGGCCCGAGGAACAAGGTGTGTTCCATCGTATTGAGGACCGTTACGCTGCGCTTGTTCTGCTCATAGCCCATAGGCGTATTCTGGAGCGTAACAGGCGCAGGCGCGATGCCGCCCTCCGAGCCTATATGGATGATGTCCGGTCCCATGAGGCTGGGGCTTGGGTCGGGAACGCCGCTCTGCCTGTTGTCGAGTACGTTCGGGGTCATGCCGGGCGTATCGTTTGCGATCCACCAGGAAGGCCAGTAAACGGGGGCGCCGGGAGCTGCGTCATAGGCGCCCGCCGCAGGGAAGTTACCGGTCAGATCCGCGGTGCCCTTGACCGCCGGAATCGTTTTGACTTCTTTGCCCGCTCCCGCACCTGTTGCCGTGGGGTCCGCCACATAGAGCTGGAGGTTCAGATAGCGGTCGTTGGAGGCATTGAGTACACGGAACCTGTAAGCCTTGGGATCCACGTTGAGGTAGGGATAGGCTGCGCCGTTGACAACCGGGGTATCCATGAATGATTCAGGCACGGAGGAGGTTTGAGGAGGAATTCCCGAAGGGAATATCGGCCAGAACCATGCACCGTAGTCCCACCGTCCCATCGGGTTCGCGCCGGAAAGATCGTTGGGGTTCTGGTTAGGCATATAGACGTGAGGAAACCACAAAGACCCCTTGGATTGCCCCCAGGAGGGATTGGCAGTCCAGAGCGGGTCCACCAGGGAGGTTGCCGCGGTTGCGGTGCCCAGACCTGCAAATGCCGCGGGGGAAGTTCCATCGCTTACAAACGTCTTGTCCTGAATAACCAGCGGGATCTCCGTACCGCCGATCAGGGAGTTGATGGCCCGCTCGCTCGGGTCCGTCAGAAGATAGCCCGCGGCCTCTCCGGCATAGACATTGAGGCGGGTTGTGCCGTAGGAATGGTCGTGGTAGAACATCAGCCGTCCGCACTGTCCATTCAGCCAGTAAAAGGTGGCGGCTCCGCTCGGCGGGACCGGCATGTCGGGAACGTTCCTCTGGCTCACACCCTTCAGGAGCGTGCCCGCTTCACCCATTGGCGTTATCCACTGGTGGGGAGTACCGTCGCTGATCCATGGATTGTCGCCGCCGTGGAGGTGCAGGGTCGCCCTGTTCTGGGGATAATTGGCGCCGTTTGGTCCCTGCCCGGCTCCCATTATAGTAGTGTCGGTCGGGAGGAACAGATTTCCACCCTGGGCCGTCGTCGGAAGCAGGTTGTAGAATTTGATACGGGTCGCGGTCCCTTGGTTGGCCTGGATAATCGGCCCAAGATAGCGGGGGTGATCGTAACCATAGACCTGCTTGCCGTTATAGAGGATATTTGCGCCGTTGGCATCCTGCAAAGCCACATGAAGGCTGCCCGCCGGGACGCCGGCATTGGACTGGGGATCTTCGATCTGCACGTAGCCGCGCAGCCTGGTCGGACTCAGTTCTCTGTGCATCTGCTGCGTGTACTCGACAACAGCGATCACGTAATAATCCGTCCCGGAAAAAGTGGCCTTATCGGGAACCGCGACCGGAATGTAGTAGCCATTGAGTGTGCTCGGAGTTCCCGAGCCGAGAAGGGGCAGGGAATCGATGAACTTTGTGAGTACCGGACTGTTCGCATAGTTGGGTTTGTTATAATCGACTCCGGCAACCAGTTGAGGCGGATTTACGTAAGCTCCCGCCTCTCGATAGCTCCCCAATGGGCTTGTCGCCATTGCAAGCGCCAGACCCAATACAGTTAATAATCTTCTCTTTTTCATGACCTGCCCCTATAAATGTCGTGTTTTGATAAGAGGTTACCAGACCGACCAGCGGCTAAACGCTCCCCCGCATTTCGGAAATGGCTGCACACCATGCCCTTCGGTTATGAATCCCATTCCTGCCTGCGAACGATTTTGGACTAAAATAGTTCAGGGGATGAAAGCCGGCTATTGGACCTTGGGCCAATGAGGTCATTTATGGCTGTTACAAGAGTGTTCCGGGGTGCAGGGGCAGAAATGATGAATAGCAGGCATTTTTCAGGAAATATCGAGTTATTGCCTTATTTATCGGCCATATCCTATATATACAAATATAGATATGTATACTTGGTAAACATGGCGGGATAGTCGCTTCATTTGTCGATCACGTCAACAAAACAGGACCTTGCCTCAAAGCGTAGAGCTTTCACCGCCACTGATGGTGCTTTTCTCCGGGGCGGCAATTCTTTGTGCCTCATTCATTCTTTTGTGGGCGAGCTTCTGCGAGGGGCTTGTGGCCAAGGGCAAGACGTTAGAAATCAGCGAGTTTTTCCTCATTCAACGGCTTGCGCCTCTCGCCTCAGAGGCTCCCGAGTTTACCGTCGCGATCATGCTAACTTTAAGAGGGCAAGCCGGCATAGCCCTGGGGAGTCTTATTTCCGCCAAACGCAATCAATGGACTCTATTGGTAGGGCATGATCCCTGGAGTCTATTCCCTTGCCGCCCGCACGCTATCTCACCCCAATCCCCCATGGGAAGCGTGCAGATGCACGAAATTTTACTCACAGCGGCTCAGTCGGTCTTTGCAGTCGTGCTTATTATGAAAATGAGGCTAAATCCACCGGGCACCTTTATTCTCAATCCAGTTCCTTGGCCCCGCTCTGAGCGGTTTCCTCCCCGGAGCTGCATTTTGAAAACCTGGCGGCGATCAGGTGCATATCGCTCTCGCGTAGCTCTATTCTGCGCTTGCGCTTTGTGTTTTGCTAATAAACCGGTCAAGAATCACAAAGATTCTGATGGAACCTTATTGGGACAAGTTGCCGAAGAGATGACTTTCAGGGCGATGGCCTTTTGACGCAAGTTAAAAAATCAGGGGCCACGTCTCCATAGTACCTCTAAAAAAGCTGCCCGAGTGATATCTCCAGCCTTTACTTGCCTTTCCACAATTTGCACCAGCCTTCAGGACTGATGTTCCCCTCAACTATTTTGCAGGCGTTGTCGGGAACGAACTGAATGCAACCTGAGCACTGCTGGCCTCCCTTAGGTTTATCCTGATAACCGGCTGCTGCTTTAGACACTTTGCCTTGGGCCCCGGATGAGCCTGGGATCGCCGCAATCGATACGGGAACGGCACATGCCAGGAAATACAGCTTCTTCAGGGCTGTCCTGCGGGAAATTTTAGCTGCAATCTCTTGATCCATTCGTCTTCCTCTTTGTTAGAGTTAAGGTGCATGATAGCTTGTGGTCCGGGACACACTGAATTCGGCCTCTACTCTTGATAAATGCTTGATTCAAAATTGGACAAGTGCATGAAAGAAAAGCGTATTATTACCTGAGGCACTCCTGCCGAAACCATCGTAGTTGGAATGAGCGCCATTGAATTTATCATAGATGGTATATTGCAATGTAAGTTTGACTATATCCCAGGGCAGGTAATCCAACTGGATGATAAAACCATTGCTGTCAGGACTGCCTGTTCTATTTCCGGTTAGATTTGCGGGAGCATACAGAAGATTGTCGGTAGTTCCGGTTGTTGTGAAGTAGCTGACCGCGCCGCCAATACTGCCGATGGGAGTTTTTCGGTAGTAGTAACTGCCGGTTATTCTGAAAGTGTCCAGGGAGTTCGAAGAATTGGCTGTGCTTCCCAGTGGAAAACCTGCATTCCAATTTTGATCTTCGTGAATCCAGGTCATTGCCGTGGTAAAGACATGTTTCTGCGTAATGAATTGGTATTGAGCATCCAGAGCTACATCCGTAAATGAATTGCTTGGCCCCGTGCTTTTATCTTCAGGAAAAATATTGGTGAACATACCATACGTTCCGAAAGAGAGAGAATGTTCGTTCCACTGCCGCTGTATTGCCAGCCGCCAGTAAGGAGCCACGCCATCCAGTACTTCGGCCGTATGCGTGCCGCCCCCCAGGAATTCCGTGACGCCGTCTTTTGCAGTGCGATAGACCGATGCCGCTCCGTAAATAAGGTCGTTCCAGAACAGGTAGCCGCCAATTCCGCCTACTTGCTGGGCCAGAGTGCCGTCGATCTTCGTTTTCGCAGCGGGAGTCGGGACAACGGACGATGTGTTGAATGGGAAACGGAATGCCGGGGTCGTATTCCAAAGATCCTCCAGCGAAGGGTTATTATTGATGGTAAAGCCCCAAACCAAATTTTTTCCCAATACCGACACCGAATCCGCATACCTGACATCCGTACTGTCAAGGTAGACCCTGTCATCTACGCCACCGTACGTTCCTTGTATAAAGCCACCAAGATTGTTTACGATTCGTCCGGCGTAAAATATGCTGACATACTGGGGAGCGTTAATGTTGTCATTGCCTGTAGAAAGGAAATGGCTGGAGTTGTTTTCTTTTATGAGAGATGAAGGCTGTGCTTTTTGCGTATGCGTATAGGATGCGTCGATATAAGCTGTTAGCGGAGGCGGAAACTCATATGGCTTTTTGCTTTTACTCAATACATACCCCTTGAGCTTGAAATCCCGCCCGACAGGTGTCAACTCGGGGAAGATGGTATGACAGGAATCACAGGATAACCCCGTCTGACGAGCAAAACTTGGGACTGCTTGCGCTTTCCCGGGTAGAATCAATGCCCACACACTGAACAATCCCAGCACTATAAACAGCCGCTTGCGTTCCATATCCATACCCTTTTCTCATTCGGACAATCCGGATTGCGTAACCATTGCCTTGTATTGATCGGGATCCAACTCAGGGAGCTTTCTAAGGAATGCCACTATTCCCCAAAGCTCGTCCTCACCTTGAACACTATCCGCAAAAGAAGGCATGCCGGTCATCTTGATCCCGTTCCGGACAATCCGGAACAGCTCGGCATCGGCGAACTGGCTTTGCAATACCTTGGAGCCAAGGTCGGGAGGACCGGGATAGAGGCCCCTGGCAAACTCAGTCCGATTCATACCAGGCGCTCCATGGCATAAGCGGCATACGGTGTGGAAATGTACAAAACCGGTATGGGAAAGCTTTGGATCACCGAGTTGCGGAGAAATGATGCCTTTGCTGTGGTGAGCGATAGACCTGTCGCGCATAGTCTGAAACAGATCATACGTAATATTCCAATGAGGAACCGTGGCTGCGACATTGTAATAACCGGACCACACGTAGGCGGCTGCGGCGGCGATTGAGATTGCGATAAATACGACGATAACAAGGAGGCATTTCACCATTGAGTCTCCCCAACGAAGCTCAAGTGAAAACAGTCGGGAAAACCCCGCTTCTCTGGATACCGGCCACGCAATCCTTCTAACAGCCTCCTGCCTTGGCTTATAGGCTGGGATGGTTGTCCCGCCATCGAGCATGCGCGACATTTTGCTGATTTCTTAAGTCCGCGCGTTCATCTTAAAAAAGCGGAACAAGGAAGGATTAAAGAGAAAACGGGCCGGCGTGTCCCCGACCGGAATGCCGGGAACTCTTGAGCGCCAGGGTCTTATGATTACGTAGAAACAATGTACTGAAAATAATGTACAGGAAAATAAGGAGAAGCCATAGTGGGGTCAAGGCTGCCCTGAGCCATTTTTGCTACCCAACTTCTTCGGTCCGTAGATGGATAACAGTCATCAATGGGGCGAGCAGGTGCGGATGGTCTCAAGGAACGCGGGACACAAGCGGTGGCCAAGATACCGTGAACAAGTTAAACCAGCTCGAACGTCGAACTGTAAGCGTACCCCGAAAACGCCGAAAGCCGAAGGCTTGCGCCTTCGGCTTTCTATAAAACCCTTCTCAGGGACTTCTTTCTGGCGGGGTGGAAGGGACTTGAACCCTCGGCCTCCGGCGTGACAGGCCGGCGTTATAACCAACTTAACTACCACCCCTTGTGGGTACTGCATAGGCGGAACAGGGCTCGAACCTGTGACCCTCGGCTTGTAAGGCCGATGCTCTCCCAGCTGAGCTATCCGCCCTTAAAAGGAACGGGACAGGTCACTCTGCCCCTTACGGCCTAGGAATTTACTTTTTACCGGAGTCGGCACCGAAAGTCAAGGCTAATTTTGGAAGGCGCCGCTCAATTGCGGGGCATTTTGCATTTTAAGGACGATCGAGTCAAGTTGATTCAACATACCCCATAAACAGGGGACGATCCTTTACACATCCCCGTATCGGTTCAGTCTGCAAGTGGCGCCTGCCCCCGACAGTCCATCAGTTGACATTGGATCTGCCCATTCACATTCAGACATTCCGCAGCCTTGGACTGCGCCTCATCTTCGGATGCCGCAAACGATCCGAGAGGACGAGCTGTGGGCACGGTGAATCGTCGTGCCCAACCCTTCTCGGCTCACCGTCTATTTCTCCGGACAAGCTTATTTCACACAAAAAATCCCCCGCTCCTTCGGGAAGAAACGGGGGATCATTTATTCGGTCATGGCTAACGCGCTCCTCCGAAGAGAATCGTTCAGCCTGTCTGCTTTCAGTGGGTGCGAATCTCCTCGCCAGCCGGTTCCTTGGGCAGTATGACCGGAGTCTCGACTTCCGACGGTTCTTTCAGGATTTTCTTATCATCCTGGGGAACCAGGGCAAACTTCAGCACGTCGTCCATGTGCTCCATCAGCTCGATGTTGATCTCTTCCAGGATCTTCGCCGGGATATCCTTGAGGTCCTTGGCGTTCTCCTTGGGGATCAGAACAGTCTTGATCAGAGCGCGATGGGCGGCCAGGATCTTCTCCTTGAGCCCGCCTATCGGGAGCACGCGGCCCCTCAGGGTTATTTCACCCGTCATGGCGACATCGCTTCTGACCGGTATTTTGCTGAGGGCCGAAACTATGGACGTTGCCATCGTGATGCCGGCCGACGGTCCGTCCTTTGGGATTGCTCCTTCAGGGACGTGGACGTGAATATCGAAGTTCTGGTAGAAATCGGGATCGAGCCCGAGCTGCACGGCCCGCGACCGTACGTAGCTGAGGGCCGCCTGGGCCGATTCCTGCATTACCTCGCCGAGCTTTCCGGTGATGGTCACCTTGCCCTTGCCGGGCATGATAACCGTTTCAATCCCGAGCGTGTCGCCGCCGAATTCGGTCCAGGCAAGGCCGGTCGAAAGGCCGACTTCGTCCTTCTCTTCGGCGCGTCCGTAGTGGAACTTCGGAATGCCGAGGAACTCCTCGATATGGCTCTCGGCAAGCTCCACCCGCGTCTCGGCGCCGTGACGCACCACTTCCTTGGCCACCTTGCGGCAAACCGTTGCGATCTCACGCTCCAGGTTCCGGACTCCCGCCTCCTTCGTGTAGTGGCGGATGATGAAGAGCAGGATGTCGTCCGTAAAATCGATATTGTCGGTGGTTATACCGTTCGCCCTGCACTGCTTCTTTATCAGGTAGTTCTTCGCGATATTCAGCTTGTCGAATTCGGTGTACCCGGCGAGCTGGATGATTTCCATCCTGTCGCGCAGCGGGGCCGGAATCGAGTGCAGCGTATTCGCGGTCGTGATGAAGAAGACTTCCGACAGATCGTAATCCAGGTCGAGATAATGGTCGTTGAAGGCGAAGTTCTGTTCGGGATCGAGCACTTCAAGCAGGGCCGCCGACGGATCTCCGCGGAAGTCCATGCTCATCTTGTCGATTTCGTCCAGGCAGAATACGGGGTTGCTGCTCTTCACCTTCTTGAGGCTCTGGATGATCTTGCCCGGAAGTGCGCCGATATAGGTCCTTCTATGTCCGCGGATCTCCGCTTCATCCCTGACCCCGCCAAGCGAGAGCCTGATGAAGTTGCGGTTCATGGACCTTGCGATCGAACGGGCAAGCGAAGTCTTTCCAACTCCCGGAGGTCCGACGAAGCAAAGGATCGGGCCTTTGATCTTCTTGACGAGGGCCTGGACCGCAAGATACTCGATGATGCGTTCCTTGGGCTTCTCCAGACCATAATGGTCTTCGTCGAGGATCTTCGTGGATTCGTCGATGTCCAGCTTGTCCTTTGTCTTGTCGTACCACGGCAGCGAGAGGATCCAGTCGATGTAGTTGCGAACGACCGTTGCCTCGGCGCTCATCGGCGACATCAGCTTGAGCTTCTTGAATTCGGCCCGCACCTTTGCGGCCGCTTCCTGGCTGAGCTTCTTCCGCTTGATGCGCTTTTCTATTTCTTCGAGTTCGGACTTGAAGTCGTCCTTCTCGCCCATCTCTTTCTGGATGGCCCGCATCTGCTCGTTGAGGTAGTACTCGCGCTGGGTCTTTTCCATCTGCTTTTTGACCCGGCCCTTGATCCGCTCCTCGGTCTGAATGATCTCGATTTCGGACCGGATGTGACCGAACAGCTTCTCCAGCCGTTCCACCACATTGAGGGTTTCGAGCAGTTTCTGTTTTGTCTCCAGCTTGAAGGGCATATAGGACGAGACCGTATCGGCGAGCCGCGAAGCGTTTTCCACAGCGGCCACCGCGTCCAGGATCTCCTGGGTGATCTTCTTGTTGTGCTTCGAGTAGGATTCGAAAGAGGACCGTACGCCGCGGGTCAGCGCCTCTATTTCGATGGACTTGTCCGCTTTTTCCTCCAGGGCTTCCAGCTGCACCAGGAAATGGTCCGGATGCGGAATGAAGTTGAGGATTTTTGCCCGGTAATCGCCTTCCACCAGGACCTTGACGGTCCCGTCCGGAAGCCGGAGTATCTGGAGAATATTCGCAACCGTGCCCACCCGGTAGATGTCCGATTCGCCCGGCGTGTCGGTTTTAGCCTTTGTCTGCGCTGCCAGAAAGATCTTCTTGTCCGATCCCATCGCCTTTTCGAGGGCGTTTACCGACTTGTCGCGTCCGACGAAAAGGGGAACGACCATCGACGGGAATACGACTATGTCTCTCAGCGGCAGGAGAGGCATATTGAAGACGTTGCTTTGCTGACCATCTTTTGTGCGAGTCAATTTAAACATATTACCAGTTGTTCTCCTGGTTGAGGTAAATTTCCGAACTGCAGCTTACCGGACAACATTTGCACCCGAAGGGCAGGTTCGAAAATTTGAATTTGTGAGCGGCGCCGTGCGCGGCTCCTTTTCCTCCCCGGAAAAGTAAAGGTGCTACGCGGATTCCTGGTCCTGTCCGCGGTACAGGAGCAGAGGCTGCGCGCTCTTGGTAAGCACGTCCTCGTTCACGATGCACTCCTGGATCTCGGGATGCGACGGCAGATCGTACATGATATCCAGCATGATGTTTTCCATGATGGACCTCAATCCGCGTGCTCCGGACTTCCTCCTGATGGCTTCCTTGGATATCGTCCTCAGGACGCCGTCGGTAAAGCGAAGCCGGACATTTTCAAGCTCGAAGAGCTTCTTGTACTGCTTGACCAAAGCGTTTTTCGGTTCGGTAAGGATGCTTACCAGTTCGTCTTCGGTGAGTTCGCTCAGGGTCGCTATAACCGGCAGACGGCCGATGAACTCGGGAATCATGCCGAACCTGAGCAGGTCCTCGGGCTGCACGTGCCGCAGCACCTCACCGACTGATTTCTCATCCTTGCTGCGGATTTCCGCGCCAAAGCCCATGCCCTTGACGCCGACCCGGCCGTTAATGATGTTTTCCAGGTAATTGAAGGCACCGCCGCAGATAAAGAGGATGTTGGTCGTATCGATCTTGATGAATTCCTGCTGCGGGTGTTTCCGGCCGCCTTTGGGCGGAACGTTCGCAATGGTACCTTCAAGGATCTTCAGAAGCGCCTGCTGGACGCCTTCCCCCGATACATCGCGGGTAATCGAAGGGCTGTCCGACTTCTTCGCGATCTTGTCGATTTCGTCGATGTAGACGATTCCACGGGACGCTTTTTCAATATCGTAGTCGGCGGCCTGAATCAGGCTCACCAGAATGTTTTCGACGTCTTCGCCGACGTAGCCGGCCTCTGTAAGGGTCGTAGCATCGGCAATCGTGAAGGGAACATTCAGAATGCGGGCAAGCGTCTGCGCAAGGAGCGTCTTGCCGGACCCGGTTGGTCCGATCATAAGGATATTGCTCTTCTGGAGTTCGACGTCATTCTTATCGATTTTGAGTTCAATGCGCTTGTAATGATTATGAACCGCTACCGAAAGAACTTTCTTTGCCCTCTCCTGTCCTATCACGTACTGGTCCAGCACCGACTTGATTTCAACGGGTTTGGGTATCTGGGTAGCCCGGGCGGCCCCTTCTCTTTCATATTCCTCGGCGATTATGTCATTGCAAAGCTCTACGCACTCATCGCAAATATAAACCGTAGGACCCGCAATAAGCTTCTTCACTTCATCCTGGCTTTTGCCGCAGAAGGAGCATCTAAGGTCCCCGCCTCGGTCGTCACGCTTTCTAGCCATTCATTCCTCCTTGGGCCACACCTGTCTTGACAAGATGACTATCTGAAAACAATATCGGGTGGATCCAATTAATTTTGAAACATTTTCTTCTGGACCGGCGAATTCTCATCATTATAACCATGAGATCAATATTAAGCTACTTCTAATTGCGCTCTGTAAGGGTTTCGGGGGGTTCCCGACCAATCGGGACGAGAGTGCCCGAGTTTGTTGGTCACTGCAGGGCAAGAAGAGATAGCCGGAGAGTCGGCCCGTTAAGGCGGAAAAGTAACCCGACGGGATGAAAAGGTCAAGCAGACCGGAGGGTTATTATTGGGGGAGGGAGGCCGGCAAGTTCCACCCTTCTCGAGAGGGAGCGATGCCCGGTTGTTACCGATTCAGGGGGCAGGCGGTTCCTTGGTCCTCTTCGGTATTGAAAGCTGGTGAGCGGCATGGCAGGCCTTCTCGATCCGTTCGGCAAGTCGGCGCGCCGACAAATTGCCCTCGACACGCAGGCAACGCGCGACCACAAGAGCATCTTCGGGCTGCGGGTCATCGAGTTCGCGCACATTCCAGAGGGTTCTGCTCCCGAATTCCCTGAAGGCGCTCCGGTAGAGACTCACGTAATCTTCGGGCCGGGTTGCGGGTTCAATCGGCATGGGTGCTAAGCCCTGAAAGGCAGGATGAAGTAGATCAGGTTTCCGTAGGGCTGCGGTTCGCAGCCGACATTCCCGCCGTGGATCTCCACGACGTTTCTCACGAAATGCAGGCCGTGCCCCGTGCCGCTTTCTTTTCCATGAGCGGCCCGAAAACCTTCCTCGAAGATGTTGCGCGCTTCTTCGGGCGTAAGGGGCCTTCCGGTCGTGAAGAAGTTGAAGCGCACTCCGGGTTTGTCCGGTCCGAAGAAATCCTTCAGAATCTGCCTGTTGAACGAAAAGAGCTTTATCACGTGTCCGAACTGGTCCTCGACCTGCTCGGTATACTTGAGCGCGTTGGAGAAGAAATTGTCGAACACCTGGGAGATCAGTCCCTTATCGACAAACAGCGTGACCTGTTCGTCGGGAACGTTTTCGAGGCGGTCGTCCACCGCGATTCCCTTCCTGGTGAACTGGCTCACCCAGCGGTCGAGAAGAGGCTCGATGATCTCCGTGCGGAAGTTGCACGACTGCTTTCTCAGGACATACGTTCCCTTTTCGAAGTGGTCCTTGCGAAACAGGGTTTCAAGAAAAAGGCTCGTATGTTCGTAGTGCTTGGAAAGGGCCGAATACTCCGTCTTCAAGCCGTGATTCGTGGTTTTGAGCGTCTCAGCCGCATTCTTCAGCTCACTAGCCACGGCATCACAACTGATTTTAGAGTCTTTCAGGATCTTTCTGATCACGGATTCAATGTTGCCGTAATTCTCAATCATCTTTTTGAGCCGGATCAGAAACAGCTTGTAATAGAGGTTGGGAGAAATGACGTTGTGCTCTATATCCGACACGAGCTGGTTGATGAACTTGATGTGATTGATATTCTGCTGCACGAGTATCTTCTGGTGAAGATTGTACCCGATGCGGTTCGTGAACTTCTCCAGGAAGAAGAGCGTGCGCTCGGTGATCTTGTCCTTGGGATAGATTTCGAAAACGCCCAGGATCCGGTCCTGGCCGAGGAAAGGCAGGGAATGGGGCATTGCCTGGTTGCCCCGGATCGGGAAGAGCCAGGCGTAATCCTTCTGGACGGGGCTTTCAATGAGCGGCGTTGTATGACCGGCACGCTCGGCAGCGGGCACCAAACCCTCCTCGCTCGAGCAGACCAGTTCCAACACGGAGCGCTTGGGCTCGATGATGTAGAGCGCGCTCTCCAGGTCGAAGAACTCTTTGGGCACCGCCACACAGATCATGTAGAGGCTTTCCAGAGTGGTAAACTCCTGCGCCAGGTCGAAAAAGGTCGCAAAAGCCTCTTCCTGTGAGCGTTCGAAGTTGTAGAGTTTATAGGCCTCCCGCTTCTCTCTCACCCTTTGAAAAATGCAGTCGGCCAACTCCTGTGAGGAGAAGTTCCCTCCGGATTTGCAAACCTCGCATGGGGTAGTGGTCACATCGTTCATCGTAGTCGCTCCGGGCGCAGCAGGTCCGAAAGGCATTGCTCATCCATAGAGTGAAGAAACTCTACCAGTAATGTCCTGATCTCACAAGTAGATTAAGCCTGTGCGGCAGGTGTGGAAACGTCATCAGGGCCTGATCGAGCCCATCTGATATGATAATCACGATTAATTCCGCGAAAAGAAAGAGTATGCAAATGGAAGCAGGGATGATTCAGGATCAACTGGAGCCACCAATCCCGGCCCGGCCGTGCTTTTGAGCCGGGATCCAGGCCGGCCGCACGTCCTGACGTTAGTTTGAACGAGAATAAGACTTCCGTTCCATTAGCTTCCCAATCCCTGAATGGCGCTCTCCCACGCCGCCTCGCTCGGTAACATTTTGGTCGGAAACCGACGAGCTTGCAATCTCCGAAATTGTGGACATTATCATTTACCGGGGCCCTCTGCATCTCCGGTTACCGGTAAACCTCCTCCGGGCACCCTTCCATCCAATGCGGGAATGTTTTTTTCAACTGGAATATCCGTGCCTGAAAAACACATTCTTTATAATGCGCTACGATTCCGTCCCTGATTGCATGGGGAAAGTAATAAGAATCCCCGGGATGCGAATAGATCATTGAAAACCGAATAGCAAAAATTCCTTCTTTCACCGGGCCGGGAGTAACGGATTGCGATCCGGACTCCGATGTAACCGACCCGGGTTGGGAGGTTTTCGTCAATAGCGCGGCACCGTCTCTCCGCTCCACCGTGTCAGGCTTTGTCAGCTCATTTCAACCCGCGTCAGACCTCTGTTAGCACTGTTTCAGGGTTTATCAGGGTTACAAATCTCTTCCGGTCAGGGTTAATCAAACTTTATCATGGTTCATAAGGGGTGGTCAGGGTTGAAAAAATTCCGGGAAGGTATCCGGAACGGCCCCGTCCACTCCATCATTTCTCGCAGATTGACTCCTGGACCAAGTGGCAAACAAATCTAATTCACCGAGATCATTTCGCAAGTCTGTCTGGAAGGTGAAACCTGAATGATAGGCGCGGCTTTTATGAGAAGAAGCCGGAGCTTCCCAAACGGGGGTACCCAAGCTCGGGCTTATAGCCGTCAACTTAAGAGTGGGATTGTTTTGATATGCTGACGTTTCCCCCTCCGCTGGTTCCCAAGGTCCTCCTTGGGAAC
>JAEZHY010000228.1 GCA_023416335.1 Pseudomonadota bacterium
GAATTGTGGCGAGCATGGTGTTGAGGCTCTTTCCGAGCATATCGGCGTCGGATTTGACTTCCAGTTTGACCCCGAGGTCTCCGGAGGCAACCTTTTCTACGGCCAGGGAAGCATTTTTGATGTTCTCGGTCATATTTCGAAACGACTGGGCGAGCATGCCGATTTCATCTTTGGAATCGATCCCGATTGTCACTCCGACATCGCCCAACGCCAACCTGTCGGCCGCCGCGGCGATTTCCCTGACCGGGCCGCCTATGAGCCTGGCCATCCAGAATCCGAGAAGAACGGCAACAACGACCGCAATCGCAACGAGGGTGAGCATAAAACGGCCCGCGAAAACAGCCGTGGCGGTATTTTCTTCGGCTACCTTGCGGGAGACTTCCAGTTTCGATTGGAAGAGTTTTTCAATGGAAGTGTGAATTGCCGCCCCCACCGGAGCCACCTGGTTCTGCACCATATCCTGCGCACCGTTCTTGTTGCCCTGCTCGATAAGCCTTATCGCCTGATCTTTGAGCGGTTCGAATTTCTTCAACTGATCGTTCAGGGTTTGGAACTCTTTGCGGCCCGTGTCGGTAACGATGGCTTTCCCGAATCTGACGAGCGATTCTTCCATGGCCTTTACGGATTCCACGATATTTGCCGTGGTTGCCCGAAACTGCTCAGCATTGTCGATCAGCAAGAGTGCTCTCAAATCGGCTCTGATCTTGTGGAATTCATATGCCGCAATGCCGATGTCGGCCACGGACTTCGTGTGCGCCTCATAAAGCATATTGTCGTTTTCGGCGATAAGATTGATGCGGGTGTACCCCGTATACCCGACAATGGCGGCGAAGAGGGCAACCAGGATGAACGACATGAGAAGCTTTGTGCTTACTTTGCGATCGGTGAACCACTTCATTTTGAACTTCCTCCTTCAACTGATTTCACGTGATGCCGTTGTTCATTCCCCGGGCTTGAGGTAAACAGTGTGCAGTTCGCCTTGATCCGGGCTCATATCACGCTCCTTGACCTGTTCTTGCCGGACTGCCGCCGATTCTTGTTCGGGCATGCCTTCTCCGACCTCCTGAGCCATGGCCAGTTCCTCCGCTGAAAAGACCTTGTCTATGTCGAGAATGATTATGAACCGGTCGTCCCGCTTTCCCATCCCTTTGATGAACCGGGTATTCAATCGCATGCCGATGCGCGGCGGGGGCTCGATCCGAGCGGGATCGAGTTCAATGACCTCCTCGACCGAGTCGGCCAGGGCGCCGAGTACTGCAGCTTCTCCGTCGAGTTCCACCTCAACGATGATGATGCAGGTATTCACGGTCTTTTCAGTCTTCGTCATCCCGAATTTCAGGCGCATATCGACCACGGGTACGGCGCTTCCTCGAAGGTTGATCACTCCAAGCATGAAATCGGGGGTCTGGGGAACCCTGGTGATTTTTGTATAATCGAGCACCTCGCGAACCTTGGATATATCCAGGGCGAACACCTCGTTTTCGAGTTCAAAGGTGAGATACTGTCCGGTTTCGGTAATTGCGGCCACACTCATCGGAATTTCCTCCTGAAACTGTCGTCTGTTTTACACTCCACCCTCCGGGCATATCTGCTCTTGACCGGAGGGAGAGGGGCGGAGCAGGTCAAAAGAGCGACACTGTCGCGGCTGCAGCGGAAAGTCCGCTAGTATTTTTCGAACTCAGGGTCCTCGGAGCCGCCGTTGGCGTCGCGCCCCAAATTCAGGCATGTGCCTTTTGCCGATTTCTTGCCGCCGAGCTTATGCAGCAGATCCACGGACCTCATTGGGCCTTTCCCCGGAAGAGCTTCTTTTTTGTAGAGCGGTCCTTTCTTCGTTGACGGGCCGGATCCGATCTTGAAGTAGGCTATGGTTTCCTGGAGCTTGTGGGCCTGGCTCGCGAGTTCCTCGGATGTGGAGGACATCTCTTCAGATGCGGAGGCATTTTGCTGAACGACGACATCGAGCTGCTGGATTGCCTTGTTGATCTGATCGGCACCTGAGTTCTGCTCCCGGCTTGCGGCATTGATTTCCTGGACCAGTTCGGCCGTCTTCTGGATGTCGGGGACGATTTTGGCCAGCATCTCTCCTGCTTTTTCAGCAATCAGTACACTGGACCCGGAGAGGCTGTTTATTTCACCGGCAGCGGTCTGGCTCCGCTCGGCAAGCTTTCGGACCTCGGAGGCCACCACGGCAAAACCCTTCCCGTGCTCGCCGGCGCGTGCGGCCTCGATAGCCGCATTGAGCGCCAGGAGATTGGTTTGACGCGCGATTTCCTCGATGATCGATATCTTCCCTGCAATCTGTTTCATTGCGGCAACCGTTTCAGCTACCGCGCTCCCTCCCTCGCTTGCATCCCCGGCTCCCTTCAGGGCGATCTTTTCGGTCTGGTGCGCATTCTCGGAGTTCTGATTGATATTTGCGGCCATCTGTTCCATCGAGGAAGATATCTCTTCCACGGAAGAGGACTGTTCCGATGCGCCCTGGGACATCTGCTCCGCGCTTGCGCTCAGCTGCTCGCTTCCGCTTGCGACCTGTTCGGCAACGGACTGTATGTTCGAGACGACCTCGGTCAGTCCGGCAACCATCCTGGCCATCGCCTGCATCAACTTGTCTTCGGCCGACCGCTTTTTTATCGTGATCGTGAGATTCCCCTCGGCAATTTCCGTTGCGGCGGCGGTGACCTCATGCATGGCATCGATCAGCGAGTTGAGGTTGTTTTTGATATCGTTGAATTCACCCTTGTATTCGTCCGTGATCTTGGGTGGGATGTCGCCCCTGCTGATGCCGTCGACATAGTTTGCAGTGAGCCGGATGGGTTTTACGAAAGCCTCGATCAGCTCATTGACTCCCTGAACCAGTTCGCTCCAGGCTCCGTTATACTTGGAGGCATCGCCGCGCGTATCGAGATTGCCGTTTCTGGTCGGTTCTATAAGCCGGTTGGTCTCCCCTATCAGGTTCTTGATAGTGTCGGCCATGAACCGAAACGACTGAGCGAGCATCCCGATCTCGTCTTTGGACTGGACGTCTATTTTTATCGCCACGTCTCCCATGGCGAGCCTGTCTGCAGCCTGGGCGATTTCCCTGACCGGCCTGCTGATGAGCCGGGTTATCACAATGCCGAGCAGGAGCGCGAGTACCACGGCAACGCCGGTGAGCGTGATTGTGGACCGCACGGCAGTGTTGACCATGTCGGTATTTTCGACCGAGGCCTCATGAGCTTTCTGATTGGTGATTTCGAAGAGCTTGTCGAATTCCTCTTGAGCGGCCGCTGCCACGGGAGTGGCCTCGCTTCGCATGAACGCGAGCGCTTCGTCCTTCTTGCCGTCCAGGGCCAATTTTATTGTCTTCTCGGTGAGCGGCTCGAACTTCTGCATCAGTTGAGAAATCTTTCCAAATTCCTGGCGTATCGTGTCCCTGCGAATCGATTTCTGAAATTTGGCAAGGTAGTCATCCATGGATTTGTTGATTTGTTTGACCCTCGCGACGACCGAGCGCAATTCCTCGTCACTGGACGTGATGAACAAATCCCGCATATTTGCCCGGAGTCTCTGGAACTCGGTTGCCGCTTTCCCTATATCGGCCAGGGGGGCGCAATCGTATTCGATCAGTTCCGAGTAGGATTTGTTGATGGTTCCCATTTGGGTAATGCCCATGTATCCGATCCCTGCTGCGAACATTGCCACCAGGAAAAATGAAATCAGGAGTTTCGTGCCGACTCGAAGATTGGTGAACCATCCCATCGCTAGGAATCCTTTCCTTTGCATGTTGTTCAACACCACCGGCGGGGGATTTCCGGCAGGCCGGTTCATGAGCGTTCAAGGCCCCTGATCTCCGACAGATACATGGAGGGCGGAGGCTCTATTGTGAACGCCATTTCCCGGCCCGCTTCATACCGTACTGTTACGGAACTGTCCGGGGGGCGAAATCGTCCATGGTTTCCCTTCATGCCGTTTGTCAGACTGTTACCGGCATGTCGGCAGGCTTATCAATATTTTTCGAACTCGGGATCATCGGAATTGCCGTTCTTTTTGCCGGCATTTTCCAGATTGAGAACGGCCCCTTTCGATCTGCCGGCTGTCTTCTGAGCTGTTGCTCCCGCATCTTTTCGGGTCCCGGGAGCGGGAAGCCCGGCGACGAGATGTTGTTCCTGCCATCCTCCACGGTTCCGCCCGAACGTCTGGACCTTTCCATCGGATGACTGATAGCCGATTTTGAAATAGGCAATGCTGCTCTGGAGCTGTTCCGCCTGGCCGGCCAGTTCCTCGCTTGTCGACGACATCTCTTCCGATGCCGAAGCATTCTGCTGTACGACCAGATCGAGTTGCTGGATCGCCTTGTTGATCTGTTCGGCCCCGGAGTTCTGCTCCCTGCTGGCGGCATTGATTTCCTGGACCAGTTCGGCGGTTTTTTGGATGTCGGGCACGATGCGGGTAAGCATTTCTCCGGCCTTCTCCGCGATCTGAACGCTGGAACCCGAGAGATTATTGATCTCGCCGGCGGCGGTCTGGCTGCGCTCTGCCAGTTTCCTGACTTCCGAGGCCACCACGGCAAAGCCTTTACCGTGTTCTCCGGCGCGGGCCGCCTCGATTGCCGCATTCAGGGCCAGCAGGTTGGTCTGGCGCGCGATCTCTTCGATTATGGATATCTTTCCCGCGATCTGCTTCATTGCGTCGACAGTCGCCGCAACGGCTTGCCCGCCCTCTCCGGCGTCTTCAGCCGCTTTCAGTGCGATGCGCTCCGTCTGCTGGGCATTTTCGGAATTCTGATTGATGTTCGCGGCCATTTGCTCCATGGAGGAAGAGATCTCCTCCACCGATGAAGATTGTTCGGATGCGCCCTGGGACATCTGCTCCGAGCTGGCGCTCAACTGCTGACTGCCGCTTGCGACCTGGTCGGCAACGGATTGGATGTTGGAGACGACCTCGGTCAGTCCCGTTATCATCCTGGCCATTGCCTGCATGAGCTTGTCCTCCGCGGAACGTTCCCGGACTTCCACTGTAAGGTTTCCGCCGGCTATCTCCGTTGCCGCCGAGGTGACCTCGTTCATCGAAGAGACGATCTTCTGGAAAGACCGGCAGAGCATCCCCGTTTCATCTTCGGATTTGACTTCCAGGTTCAGATTGACGTCGCCCACGGCCAGTCTGTCCGCCGCTGCGGCCATCTCCCGGATTGGGTTGCTGATCAGGCGGGCAATGAAATATCCGAGCAGGATCGCAAGGACGACGGCTGTCCCGGTAAGGACCAGCACAAAACGGATTGCGGAATCGGCTGTTGCCGTATTCTCCTTCGATGTCCTGGATGCGCCTTCGATATTGATTTGGAGCAACTTGTCAAGATGGTCCTGGATTTCTGCCGCCAAAGACGCAGCTTCTCCTCTCGTTTCCGATAGAGCCTCCTCCTTCTTGCTCTCCAACGCCAGTCTCACGATCTTGTCTCTGAGCGTGTCGAACCTGGCGATAGCCTGCTTCAAGGACTGCAATTCCTTGTATTCCAGGTCATCACTTTTTATTGTCTTCTCAAATCCTGCCAGAGATTCCTCGATTTTCTTATCGTAGGCGTCGATCTTTGCAGCATACGACTTCATTTCTCCTTCAGTTGTGGAAAGGAGGAGGTCTCTTGTGCATCCGCGGGAAATCTGGAAATCTCCGATAGCTTTCCCTATATAGCCGAGCGGCCGGGTGCAGAGTTCATACATGCCCGTATCGGCGTCCTCGAGCATGCGGAGTTTGCTCATTCCCATGTACCCGATTGCCCCGGCCAGCAAAGCCATCAGGAAAAATGAGAGCAATAGCTTTGTGGCGATTTTACGATCTGTGAACCATCTCATCCCTGGATTCCTCTCTTTTCAACGACCTTTAAATTAAAGGGGTTACACAAAAATCAATCCGCCCTGCCGGGTTTTTCAGTGCAGGCGGGATTCGCTCTGCTCCTCCAAATCCGACTTCTGGATAATCTTGGCTGCATCGAGAATCAGCGCGATTGTTCCGTCACCCAGGATCGTGGCTCCTGAGACGCCTTCCACGTTGCGGTAAACCCGACTGAGGTTTTTGATGACGGTCTGATGTTCGCCCACTACACGGTCCACCACGAATCCGATCCTGCCGTCGACGGATTCGGTCACCACGATCTGTTCGAGTTCCGGAAGTGTTCCGTTGATTCCGAACCGCTCGCGGAGCCTGATGTACGGCACTATTTCTCCTCTAAGCCCGACTATGCGACGTCCATTTGCTCTTGCCACGTCTTCGCGGCTCAATTCGACGCACTCCTCGACGATCGAAAGCGGCAGGACGAAGAAATCCTTTCCTATTTCGACAAGGAGGCCGTCGATGATTGCAAGCGTGAGGGGCAGTTTGAGGATGATCGTGGTTCCGGCGCCCTTTTCACTGGCGACCTCTATTGAGCCCCGGAGCAGTTCGATGCAGCGTTTTACGACGTCCATTCCGACGCCTCTGCCGGAAATGTTCGTGATCTGCTTTGCAGTGGAGAAGCCGGGCGCGAAGATGAGTCCGAAAATCTCTTTTTCCGTGAGTTCCGCATCTGCTTGAATGAGCCCGTTTTCGATCGCTTTGGCCCGGATCGACTCAGTATCCAGTCCTTTCCCGTCGTCCGCGATCCGGATGAGTACGTTTGCGCCCGAGTGCGAAGCGGAGAGGTTTACCGTTCCCTTCCTTGGTTTATTCACTCGCTCCCGTTCCGCCGGGTCTTCGATTCCATGGTCGATGCAGTTCCGGATTATGTGGACGAGAGGATCGTTCAGCCGCTCGATGACCGTTTTATCCAGCTCCGTCTCCGCGCCTTCCGTAACCAGGTTGACCTCTTTGCCGAGTTCATTCGAAAGATCGCGAACCAGCCGCTTGAACTTGTTGAAACTCGTGCCGATGGGAAGCATGCGGATGCTCATGGTGCTGTCCCGAAGCTCCATGGTCAGCCGCTCGACCTCTTCGCTTATAGGTATCAGGTCGGCATCTCCCGAAAGAGCCACCATCTGGCTGAGCCTGGCCTGCACCGTCACCAGTTCCCCGACAAGATCCACGAGGGTGTCCAGCTTCATCGCAGGCACCCGTACAGTGGATGCCGATTCCTCTTCCCGTTTTTTCTCCCTGATCTCCCTGAGGTGCTTCTGTTCGGCAAGGGCGGATTCGACACGGACGGAATCGACAAGTCCGGCTTCGACCAGAAGCTCTCCAATGCGTTTCTGCTTGCCGAGCACGCTCTGCAGCTTCTCCGTGCTGATTTGCCCGCGCTCGACGAGAATCTCGCCCAGTTTCTCGGGAGGAGCATCGTCTGAATTTGGATTGTTCGTCTCGATCCTCACCTCGCCGCCGTCAATTTTCTCGATCTGCAATTCGCAGTCGTCCTCGACGAACATGAAGACGTCCCGGATTGCATTCAAGCCGGCGGAAGTGCTGAGCACCACTTCCCATGCCGTGTAGCAGGATTCGGGGTCGAACAGGTCTCCCTCCGGCATTCGGTCCAGGATGGCGAGCACCGTCGCTTCACCCATTTCCCGCAACTCGTTCAGGAGAAGGATGGGATTGGTTCCGTTGCGGAAAAGATCGCGATTGGGACGGAAGAAGATCCTGTAGCTGCACACTTCCGAATCCTCCTCCGGCAGGGGAGATGCCTCCTCCTGCCGAGCCGGCTCCGGTTCGTCCGTCAGGGGCACAAGTTGCCTCACGGCTTCCACGATCTCTGCCGCGGCTTTCTCGATGGATTCCGATTCGGATTCTTCGGTTGCGTCCGACTTTGCAAGCATTCCACGGATGATATCGCCTGCGGCCAAAGTCAGATCGATGAGCTTTTTCGTGACATGGGATTTCCCATTGCGTACAAGGTCGAAGAAGTTTTCGAGTTCGTGGGTGAAGGAGACGATCTCGTCAAACCCGAACATGGCCCCTGAGCCCTTGATGGTATGGAGTGCGCGGAAGACGCGGCCGACGGTCTCCATGTCGTCCGGGGTTTCTTCCAGTTCGAGCAATGCCGTTTCGAGTTCGCCGAGCAGTTCGCGCGCTTCTTCCCTGAATGCTTCCCTATGTATGTCCATCATCCCAGCACCTTTTTCACCACGGCCACGAGTTGCTCGGGCTTGAAGGGTTTGACGATCCATCCTGTTGCCCCGGCCGCCTTGCCTTCCTGTTTTTTCGACGCCTGAGATTCCGTCGTCAGCATGACGATGGGTACGAATTTAAACAAGGCGTGAGCCCGGAGGGCGCGGATCAGTTCGATCCCGTCCATATTGGGCATGTTCAGGTCCGTGAGCACCATGTGGATCGGCGATCCCAGCTTGGACAATGCGTCTTTTCCATCGACGGCTTCTATCACCTCGTAGCCGGCATTTCGCAGCGTGAAACCGACCATCTGGCGCATGCTGGATGAGTCATCGACCGTCATGATTACCTTGCTCATTCGTTGACCTCCTGGACCGACAAGAGCGGCGAATGCCTCCGGGTCCCGATCGTGTTTTAGAGTTGTCCACCCGCTGCGGTAGTCCAAAGACATGTTCTGTGAAACTCCCTCCTGCAGCCAAGCGGGCGCTCGAACCCGGCCTCTTTGATCGCCTCCCCGAAAGGAGCGGCCTGATCGGAATCGAGTCTGAAAAACTTGTTTGCCGATACAGAGGTCTGATGCGCCCAGCAGAGCAACTGGAGGAAGGAGAGGTCTGCCGCGGTTGTGTCTCCGACATTGATCGTCAGACCCCGTGAGGTGTTCAATGCATCCGTCATAATCCGTTTCAGTTCCAGCGCGTTTTCGATCGTACACTCACCGTTGAGGGTCAAATAGACCCCCTCGGCCGAAGCTCGTGTTGAAAAACGCATAATGTGGCCTCCAATTTTTGCTGTTGCGACCCGTTCCGTTCAGAACAGCTCGATGTTATCACCCAGGTCGTCACCGTCCGCCTGCAGCTCTTCCGTCCCGCCCGGCTTTTCCGCACAGTTGTTTTCCGGTTTCGGGCAATTCTGCTCGTGGGGTGGGCCCGATGTCACCAATATCGATTTGTGGATTTCACGTTCTTTTTCCATCGTATATGTGGCTTCGATGGCTTTCAGGTAGCCGGCGTCCTCGATCTCGGTGCTTTCCGGGAGCAACGAGCGCGTCTTTGCAGCAATCCCGTCGAGTTGCTGGACCGCCGCGTCCATAATGCCCGCAATCCGCCGGTGGAAGTCGATTTCCCGCGCGCTCATGGCTATCTCGCGCGAAAGGGCGAGTCCTTCTTCGTTCACCTTTGCCAGAAGAGAGATCACGTCTTCATTGACACTTCGAAGGGTGTTCGTTTGGGTCTCAAGAGCCGACGTAATGGAACCGATTTCGGATCCGGGATCGTTCGCATTCTGCCGGTCTCCTCCCGACAGAGCGGCGGAGGCGGTCGTAATCCTGTCGAGTGATCCCGATACCGACTCGATGTACCCGCTCGATTCGGTCGAAAGCCGGTGAATGGCTTCCGCCAACACCCCTAGAGCAGCTCCTTCCTCTTCCATGTGTGAAGCTTTGACAATGGCGTTCAGGGCGAGAAGCTTCATCTTGAGTCCAATCCCCTGGATCGTTCCCGCAAACTGGCACATGTCCCCCAGGGTGGCGCTCGAAGATGCCATCGCGGAGGAGAGTTCGCGCCTTGCTTCCTCATACCCCGAAAGGGCTGACAGGATGGACGAGACCCCTGTTTCTATTTCCGAAAGAAAAGAGCGGTCGGTCTCGTTTGCAGTTCCCGCCATCGTTCGCGTTTCGCCCGATATGCCGGAAATATTGACCGCAATCTCTTCGAGATTGCCGGCGATGTTTTCAACCGCCGCTGCAAGTTCATTTTCCGCCTGGCGAAGTTGGGCTGCGTGGAGCCTGCACATATCGCCCGATCTCTGCAAATACCCCGAACACGTTTCGGGGGCGGGCACGGGAAGATTGTCGGGGCCGTTTCGCGGCGTTCCGGACGGGGCAGGGACCGACAACTGAATCAAAGATTCCGCGGAATGTTCGATCCTCTGCCGGGTGATGTCATGGAACTGCATCGATGCAACGATTTCCCCGATGCTGCGGGAGATCGCTTCATAGCGCGACGTGATTTCACCGGCGACTAGCGACGACTGCGCGTGTTTTTCCGTCAGGGCATGGAGATTCGACAGGGTCCTGTCGAATACAATCCGGGCCTGCTGCCGACGCTGGGTATCGATTGATACCACCCTGTCGAAAGCCTCACTTATCAGTCGGCTCAATTCTGTGGACCGGGCGAACAACCGGCCATACTGAGTCTCGATGTCCACTGCCATTTTGGCCACGTCGTTGCCCAGAATGCCGAACCCGCTCCTTTCATCCCCGACCCGCGCGCTTTCCACTTTGGTCGAGATGCAAAGGACTCGCAGAAACATGACTATTTTTCGCAACCCTTCCAGTTGGTCCTGCATTGTGGTTAGGTCTTCAATGACCTGCTTCAGGATATGGGCACTCTGCCCGGAGCGGCTCTCGAACTGCTTCAGTTGCTCGAAAATGGCTCGGAATGCCTCTATTGCGCCGGCGACCTCGGCACCCGAAAGCAGGCCGGCAATGCTGGAGGAGGTCCGGGAGATTTCACGCGTGCGGACGTAGAAATCCTGAAGTCTTTCCCCGAGTGAAAGGAAGTCGCCTTCGGAAGAACGGCTCAGGGTCTTTAGCTTTTCGCCAAGCGGCCCGAGCTGCAGTGCGATTTCTTTTCCGAAACCGCCCCGCTTCCATTTGGAAATGAAGGCGGGGAAGACCTCGGCAAATTTCTCATAGAGCGATTGCACCCGGCCGTTTCGAAACAGGCCGGTTTTCATCGCCCCCGGCGCTTTGCTGCAGGCGTTGTTCATTTCGGTCTCATTTTTCCTGCCACGAGTATTGTGAAAAGGATTCCATCATTTTCTGGAGCACCAGCCCGACGATGGGGAAGTCGCATGTGCCGCGGCCTATGAACCGGGGCCGAAGCTGGTGGGCCTGGATGATCGTTTCCGTCGAATCTTCCAGCAAAACGAGGATTACGCGCACTCCGTCCAGCAGTTCCCCGAGTGCAATGAATCTTTGGAGTTCCTTACCGCCGGCTGCGAGGATGACCGCCACGTCGATTCGGGACCCCGGGTCGCGTATTTTTCTTGTAAAATCCTCTATCGAGTTAAACACCTGGATCGAGCGTTCAGAAACCACGCCTCGAACAGTCTTTTCCAATTCGAGGATGGAGTCCTGAGTTTCTTCAGTCCCGCACAGAGATATTTTCATTGGCAGGCTTACTCCTGATTCCTGTGATTTGGTCACTTCTTCCCCGGCGGCTACATATGAGCAAGTGCTGTGCCATTTGGGCTAAAGAGTAATTTGCATGGATATACAATAACTTGCGAGTTTGGGCTCTGGCGGATTTGCCCTGATTTGCAAGACAAATCCTGTTTTCAAGGACGGGGGCGGTCCTGATTTTCAGGACATGGAGAAATTTCGAGGACAAAAAGAAGCTTGGGCCGGCACGGCCGCAATCAAAATACGAAAGGCAAAAGCTTGCAACCACGAAATGCACGAAAATCACGAAAGAAAACAATGCGATAGCATCAATGGTGCCGGGACTGCGGTAGGGTGGGGGAGCGTAGCGCGGTAGCTTTATCGTCAATGTTGTTGCTTTAAGGAAATACGCCGCTGGTTCCCAAGGTCCTCCTTGGGAACCCCGCCCCGGCAGGCCGGATAGTATCCGGTACGTGCTGTCCAAAATACTTGGCCTGCCGGGACGGGGTCATTAAATCAACAGCATTGAGCTTTATCGTGCCCACCATCCTTGCGATCGGAACCAAACCATGCCTGGGCCACCCGCAAACCATCGTTTCCTGTGGGGGGCCCCAAGCGAGAGCTCATAGCCGTCAACTTAAGAGTGGGATCGTCTCGACACGTTGACGTTTCCCCCGTTTCTTCTCGAGGAACAGGTGCTGGGCAATCACCTCGGCGGAAGTCTGAATCGGGGCGATTGTTCCAAGCACGCCGGTCAGGAGGCAGTTAAAAATCTGTGCCGTTTTCAAAAGGCTTGCCTGAGCGTCATGATATTTTGAGCAGTATAGATCCAGCCCTGCAAAAATGTTTTGAAAAAGGCAAATGCTCAAAAGCTTGGTCCAGATGAATGTTTCCGGTTCGTAAACAGAGCCTGTGGGGGTTTCGGTCAAGTTAAAATGGGATTTCCACGATTTAAAGATGATCTCTATGCGCCATCGAACTCGATAGACTTCGTCAACAGCCTCGGGACTCCAAATGGAGTCAGGAACAGAGGTAATGAAAATGTTCCACGCCAACATTTCGAGGTGGCGTTTTGAGGGGTTGCGCGAGGTATCCCGGTTATTTTTCGCTTTGCGGCGACGTTCATTGACGACCTGCTGGGGTAAGGGCAAAGCAACTAATCGTACAGAGAACCTGTGCTCGGCTCCTATCAGGACCGTTTGGTCAAATCGACCCTTTCGTTTTAACTCGCTCAGAAGATCCATCGTTTTCAAAGTCATCGGGTCGAGAATCGAAACTTTATAGGGAAGTCTGGAAAGAAAATGGATTCCGGAATCAGACAACTTCTTGAGGATGGGGATCGAGAAGTAACCCATATCCCGCAATACCAGGTCTCCTGGTTTTGCAATGGCAAGAATGTCGCCTGCAGCAGCTTGGTCGATCCTCCTAAACCCGGAGATCTCGAAATATGGGAAATTCTCCGCGCACAAATCGTAATAGGTCTGTATTCTCAGGGCAGCCAACTTCCTTTTCGTTTGATTTGCCGGCCCCGGAAAATGGGATGCAAGGTGAACCGGCAGGTTCACTACAGTGCTGTCTTGGATGAGCACCCGGCAGAAAGGTTCAAAGACCTTGTCATCACGCAACCTATCGAATTTGGAGATATTTGCGATATACGCAAAAACAGCGCTTCGCACGAACTGAACGCATTGGGCGTTGATGCGCTTGGCAATTGCCTGCTTTGAGATGCGTTGATTGCTCAAAGAACCAAAGAACAAGGCTATCAGCCTAAGAGAGAAAGCAGCCTGGGATGAGACAATAACCAGGGCCTGGAGGAATTGGGCGGGATCGATTTTACGGCAGCGTCTAAGAAAACCGATTTTGCGGGCTAAGCGCAAACACGTCGTAGAGAGGGAATTTTGCAGACCAGTGGTCCGTAGTGTAGTGTAGTAACCGGGAGTAAACTCATTGTCGCCTCCATCCGTAATCTAGTTTATAATCTAGAGAGTATGAGATTTTGTACATCACCGAGAACCCAAAGTCCAGGAAAAAACATGGGATATGGCTGCAAAGTTCAAAAAATTCAAAGGGAAACGAAGGACACGTATTACGTGAATCTGCCCACGGCGATAGCCGAAGCCCTTGAAATAAAGAAGGGGGAGTTATTTGAGTGGTTCATAGAGGACCGCAACACCTTGGTGCTGCGGCGAAGGAATCCGCTAAGTCCTCATGAATTCAGAAATATTCCTTAAGTTGACGCCAATGAGC
>JAEZHY010000080.1 GCA_023416335.1 Pseudomonadota bacterium
GCTGAAATCAACTGAGAAGAAATAGTGTGAATTATGAGGGCTTGGATACGGTCAGGTGTTGTTGAGAGGCCTTCAGCAGAGGAATATCTTTCTGCAAAATCCAAGTGCAACTCTTTGGAGGCCGCAGAGCAAATATATCAGATGAAGCGACAACTTGTCTGCCGACAGTGCATGCGGAAAATATCCGCCACTGCATAGAGCCAAAGGAGCGCACCGAGAGAATTCAGGCGGTTGGGAAGAACCTTTTTGGAATGCTACTGACTATCGGACTCATCTGGTCCAGGGGAGTGATCGCCCGTCACGGCACGGGCCAAAGGAGGGGGAATGGTGGGGCCTGGTTTTTTTACCATGGGGTCGGCATTGGATCGATGCAGGCGAAATGAGGACAAGCCTCTAAAGTCGAGTGCGACCCGGTTTTTCCGAGTGTCCGTTTTGTGCGACGCGTCGGTGATCCTGGTCGCCTTTCTGGCTGCTTCATTGATACTGGCTCCGGTGCCTTGCGCCTTCGGCCAGACGGTTTACGAGATGACAGTGCACAACAACTTCGGCTCGCGAGAGTTCTACGGCGCCACACCGAAGAATACCCAGATCTGGCTTTTGTCGAATTTCAAGTTCGATTACCTGAAATCAGGCGTCTGGACTGCCGGGAATGCTACAGCCGGCTTATATGCGTCTGTCCAGATGAGCGATATCGATCAGGGCAAGATACGCATTTATCGCACACAAGGGGGCACTCGCATGTACGCGGTCCTGAGCGACACCCGGCCTCCTGCCGCGCAGTTGGACGATTCCACTCCTCAGCCCAACAATTATTTCGAGTGGAGTTTCAGTGATACAGGGATTCCCGGCACGCTCGACCTCTCCTGGATCGATCGCTGGGACTTCCTTACCCGACTGGAGGTTTCGAACCTTCCCTCCTCCGCCCCGACCATGATCTACGGGGCGAAGCGGGGCCAGTGCACCGCCGCGGTCGGCGCCGCGATGACACGTTACGCCTCTCAGTCTGAGTATACCTGGCTGGGCACCGGTACGAGTGGTCTTTCGAAGATGATTTCATTTCCGGGGGCGACCAATCCCATCGGGTGGGTGACGGGGAATAAGAAATCGGGCTCCGGGTTCGGCTCCGGCATCGGCAGCTTCACCAGCGGGCTGGACCAGGTCATCTCAACGGCTGCGGTGTCGCCGACATGGCCGGGGAAAACTTCCGGCGTGGGAAAAAACTGGACCACGGCCGGCTTTCGTGTCGGCCTGCCCCAGACCATGAAAGATCCCGGCAGCGGATCGGTGACGGGTACTGCCTGGACCGCCTATGTAGGATTCACGAAAAATAACGCCGGGTCGTACACCATGCGGCTGACGGACTTCACTCTCTACGGAGACAACACGAAGGGAAGCAGTGCTGTCGCATGGTCGGCCGTAGATAACGACGGCGGGGCCGTCTACGAAGTGACGCAGGCGGATGGCGTGCTCGATTGCATCTGGACTTCCTCTTTTAACAATCTCGTCAATACCCCATCGTGGGTTACCAACCTCGGAGCAAACAGACACAACGTCCTTTACGCCATCTACAACGCCCTCGCTTCGGGTGTCATTTATAAAGACGAGTTCGTCAACAACACGGAACTTCCCACCACGGGCGTTTGGACGGGATACGTTCCGCGCATCGCCGGTGTCCACACTTACAACTTCGAGATTTTCTCGGCAGGAGCACCGGTAGCAAACGATGGCATCAACCAGGGGCTCGGCGGCCTTCTCAATGGCCAGGATATGATCGACCTGCTCGAAGATCGACGAAATGACGGCGCGCTGCTGAATCCATACATGCTGGAGCTGTTGCGCACTCAGCAGGTCACGCCTGCCTATCTGTATCCATCTCAGGACGTCTGGGCGTTCAATGGAATTGCCGGCAGCTCGCCGGTGCTCGGCTTGCAGACCGGCCCGCTGAACGGCGTGGTCTTCGGCGACGCTGCGAAGTTGGATTGGTACCTCGGTGGGGGTGGGAAATACAGTGACGGGAGTACTATCAACTCGTTATTGCTTCTCTTGCTGGATTAGTCCGTAACGTATGCACTCCGCAAATTGTATGGGGCAGCGGGGTTGGCGTTTTCCGGTCCTGCGCTGGAGAGCGCCCGAACTGCTGCTCCGGTACAAGCGTTGACTGACTTTGCCGGGCGCACAGGGATATTTTGCCCGGCCTGCACTCTTTTGATATAGTCCGTGGCATTGCAGCAGAGAAAGCGGATTCCGCATCCCAAACTCGCCGGAAGGCGCCGGGTGCCGCGGGCAAAACGTCTGAAACGGGGTTTAGCGCGATGATGAAGAGATCTGTTATTTTTGCGGTTTTATTGGTTTTTACGATTTGCACTACCTGGATAGCGGATTCTGTCGCCCAGGCGCAAAGAGAAGACGAATTCAGCGTGTTTTTTGCTGCCTTCCGGAAAGCTGTCGCAGACGGCGATAAGGAAAAAGTGGCGAGCCTTACTAATTTCAACAGATTTTCCTGGGAAGGGAATGACACCATTGGAAAGGTCAAGGACAAAGCGGCTTTTCTGAAAAATTACGACTCCATGTTTACCCCGATGATCAAAGAGAAAATAGCAAAGACCAAACCTACAAAGGTGGACAGAAACACGTATTACATAAGGTGGGGCGACAAACGAAACGATTACTACCTCGATTTCACCCGCAAGCCTGACGAGCCTTTCACGTTCAACGGATTCACCGTCGCGCCGGCTTAATGGACAGTATCCGGGTCCGGAACATGGTCATTGGCCGAGCGGGTCATAGCGATGAGCCGCCACAAAACGCGTCGGGAACTCGTCCGAGAGTGCCGGCCTGACCGAGACTCGGATTTCGGATTTGATCTCCGTGCCGGCGGCCAAAATCAGCAAAGAAGCCGATATAGCAAACAATGTTCTCTCGGTAATGTTTTGAGCGGGAGACCCGCAATTGAATACAGTTTGATTGTCTCTTGGCCATTGTTTGAGGTGTTGCTGGGGCTAGGGGAGTTGAAAATAATATTGAAACAAAGGTCAACTTTCCTTGAGGTGTCTGACGCACTCTCCGGCTTTGTGAATGAATGATGTGAACACGGCAAGCTTCTGAGAGAGCAGAATCTCAAAGATCAGGAGGAGAGCTATGTGGAGGAATGTGAAACTCCTGCATCTTTCGAAGGGGTATTCAATTGATGGGAGACTATCGGGGAGGGGGCAAAGCTAAAGCGAAGATGGCATGCCGGCTATGAGCAACACCGCAGCAAAAAAGTAAATTTTTCTACTCAATGTTCCCAATCTTCGGGGACGTTTCTTTTATCACCTATTCTAAAACAATAGACGTCAAGGAGCGGGGGCGGTAGATCACTATTGACAATTGGTGTCAGTGAGGCAAAGAAAAGCCCCCGGAGAGGGTTAGTCTCCAGGGGGCTAAGTAAAGCGAAGTCAGGAGTGGGATAGCAACTTTTAGCCGTAAGCAAATTGCAGGGGGTTTTACCCATCCTGGCATCTATTTTGTTTAAAGTCTAAAGCTGGTTAGAACTTCAGACCAAATTTGGCTTTGAGGAAGGCCTTCACAGCTGCTTCATAGTAAGGGTTTAGATGTCCATTAAGGCATTTGTCAATTCCCCAGAACCATGAACCATCTTGATCATCTGGATGGCTGCCCATTTCAAGGGAAACGGCTTTGACGATGGCGCCTCGGGCTCCTTTAAAGCGTATGCTATCAAGAAGGGCATTCGCAACCGCCGGAGCAGCAAGGCATCCCTCATCTGCCGGCAGGCTCGAAGCGACCGTAACGTAGATTGCCTCAGGTGAAGTGAAATCAGCGTCTTTGCTTCCGTCGCCGAAGAGGAAGAATCCCCTCTGCTTCTTAACGCTGCGTTCCGGGAACGGATCCGAATTAGACGCCAGGTAAACTGGGTTCAGCGAGTACAAATCCGTCTTCGAATCCGCTACGACGGTTTTCACTCCTCCGTATGGACCGTCTTCTATCGCAAGGTTGACAGAAACGTAGACGGTATTCGGGTCATATGCGGATACCCTCTTGTAGAAGAACTTATCCGCGTTCCCCCCAGCCGGAACCGTCAAAGGAATTACGTTGCCGCCTTTTACGACGTTGAATGAAAAGTTTTCGAAACCGTTGTTCACGAGGACATTCCACTCCGCAGCGGTCGTATTGGCAGGCTTCGTGACCTTAAACTCAAGTCTCATCGGCAACACAAAAGTGTTTGCCAAGAAATCCGGATCATTTGTGGGAAGGTAAACGCCGCCCGTTTCGTGGCCAAGCGCGAACGCGGCAGCCGTCGGTGAACTGTTTCCGCGACCGCTCCACATCGGGATATTGAACGCAGTCGCCGCAAGGAGAAAGTCATGGCCACGATATCCCGGAAGCACCGCGTCTGAGGCGTCCTTATACGTCCCTACCGTGACGTCGAGAAGATCGAGGTCGGCCCTGTTGGCGTTGAGCCCCGGAATATCAGCCCACATGAACTTGGCGCCTGCCGGCCCCGAATAACGCGCCATCTCCTGCATTCCGTCGGCCATCATCTTGGTCATCTGAGCGGCCGACAAGACCTTCATCCTCTCGTTTGCCGTATGCCACCAGCGCTCATTGCCCGGGATTATCGCCCCGAAGGCATCCATCTTGTTCCGGAAATTCCCGGCGAGAGTTCCGCCGGTGGTCCCCTGCGCATATGCCATATCGAGAAGCCCGTAAACATCGCTGAAAGCCGCGGGATCGTTATCCATCGAAGCTCTATAACTCGCCAACTGAAGCGCTATCAGAGGGTTGTCGTGCGTCATATAGAGCGTCGGATTGGAGAATGCCGCTATTGTGCCTAAAGTAAACCCTTTGCCCTGCCACGCGCTCTTGACCGCGGCTATAGCGTAATCATAGTCCGTCGCGTTTGTGTGCATGCTTCTCATGTACATAGGAATGCTTAAACTGCCAGTGCTCGCTGTATAGAAACTCGTGAGAGTTTCCGAGCTGATCCCGCCCATGAACGCAAACGTCAAATTCGGGCAGCCGTTTTCGGGATTGCGGAGCAGGTCCTCGGGTATGCCCATATATCTTCCAATATAAGCCTCGACTTCCACTTCGCCGCGGAAGAACAGGTCGGCTATCCCCTCGGCGGCTTTTTTGAGCTGAAGATCCGCAGACGTGATTCCTCTTGCCCCAAGGGCTTCCGAGAGCAGGTGCATTCCCCACACTATGGCGTTTTTGCCGTACTGGGGCGTAGGCATTTCCATCGCTACACCGGTGTTTATCTCCAGAACTATATTATCACCGGATATTTCAGCTTTTACCTTGGGAGTCTCCGTCGGAAGGGCGGGGAGCCATCCCTGCGCCGTAGCGGCTGCATTGACGCTACCGATAAAGCTGTTTCTATCCTCAGTGCTTACGCCGGCCACGCCGAGCGTGAATACCGCCCTTGAAGCTATCTGGGTGGTGCTGCCGTAAACAATATCCTTCAGCGTCTCGTCGCCTGATCTCAAGGTGACCCCGGCAACAGCCGCGGTAAGGCTGAATGGTTTTCCGGCATCGCCTGCAAGGTCCATCGAAACCGCGGGGGTTGAGGCCACGGAATTCCCTACGATCACCGGGAAGCGCGAATCCGAAGTGTACCCCGCTATCGGCATCTCTTCCCTGTTAAGCATCTTATACGCCCAGTTATCATAAAAACTTGGGTTGGCCGTATAATAAGGAATACTCATGAAGTTAGAGGTGTTGGCAACTGTCGGTGTTCCGGGGCCGCCGTCCTCATAAGCGCCCATTACTATGCGTATGCGTCTGTCAAGCGGCAGCCCCGCTTCCATCAGGGCTTTTGCCGCAAGGAGCGTCGCCAGCGTGGGACCGCTGTCGTCCTGAATTCCGGCTCCGTAGATCCAGCCGTCCTTGATGTAGGGCGTATGGTAAGCATCTGCGGTGCCTAGATTCCCATACGGGTCTCTCCAGCGGGCAAGCTGCGCGGCGCTGACGGAAGCTGTCGGAGAGTCGAGGTGGCTGAGCGCCATTATCATCTCGGGCGCGTCGGGGTCGCCAATTTCCACGTAAACGTATTTATCACCCTGCCGCTGCACGACCACAGGGAATCCGAGATCTTCCGCGAGCTGCTTCACCCATGCGAACTTAGCGCTCTTTCTAATGCCCTCATTTTGGTTGCTCGCGGAATTGTTCACGGCAAACGGATAGGCTGTCGCCGTGAAGCCGCCGCTGCCGCGGGAAACGACATCGTAGCTTGACCCGTTGAGCATTGCGCCGACGAGGGTGAGAGGATCATACCTGCCATCGCCCACAACCGCATTTCCCACGTCACCAACCAAAGCATCAACGTTCGCATGAATAAGTGCCCGCTCCGCCGGCGTAACTTTGGGAGTATAAGTAACGCTCTCCTGAAACGTGGGCGTGGCCACTGCGGGAATGCATAAAGACAGTACAAGGGTAATCGACAGGATGCCATTGAGTAATTTTTTCTTCTTTAGGATGCCACTGAATAATTTTTTCATCTTTGGGTATCCTTTCTCTCTTCGCCTCTCTTAAAGTGGTTTTTTAATACGTATGCCATTCCAGAGGTATGCAGGAGCCAGATTAGCAGGTTGTACAATTCGAAAGATTCTGGGATGTTCTCTCAAATAAATTCTTGGGAATTTCAGGAATCGCGGGTGCCACCTGCGCACGTCGGTTTCTGAGGCGGTGAACGGTTCATCAACAGTCTCCTTTCTGTTTGTTATGAAAAATGGCAAGCAGATTCAATTGAGGGCTGATATAATGCTGACAAGAATTCTTTTAGTGCCCCTATCCAAAATGCTTGTGGCTTTTTGTTCATAACAACTTCCAACTGCACTCTGTTTCACACAGGATGTCTAAAAGACTAAAAGACTCTGCTATTTAGAATTTTCTATAGAGTCTTGTCGTACCAGACTGTCACCACCTTAAACGAAGTTATGCGAAGAGTAGACAGGTCTTCGGGAGAATAAATCATTACTTTCCTTATGAGCAATGATTATCCTATGAGAGCAGATCTTTTGGGGATAGTTACTGATATATTCATAAATAGCCGAACATTGAGCAGGACACTCTGAAAAGGTAATTCGTGCACAACGCTTTATGATCTGAATATCTGGAATCCGCGTGGTGGAAGATTCTGGCAATTCCAGCTTCAATATCAGCCCCCTGAAGGTTCAATCCAAAAAACAATAAAGTCCGGCAACGGTTGAGAGACTTTGAACCAGCTAGCCGGCAGCATTGGTGATAGCCCCCCAATCACCGGCATTCACCCTCCCTTTGGTCAGGAGAGAGTTTTCCCTTGACCGGGCGCCTTTTAATGGGTGAACCCTTTAGGCTTCAGCCACGGACGTTTCCGACTTTCTATCGGACTTTTCCTGGACGGGGCGGCCTTCAGCGCGCAGGCGCGTTGATCGTAATCTTCGCTTCCGAGTTCTTGCCCGTTTCCACTGGATAAGAGCCCGTAGGATTCGATAGCCCGATTACGAGGGTCTTCTCCGTGCCCGCACCCTTCAAAGCCTTAATGGTGAAGGTCTGCTCGCGCACTCCCGGAGGAATATTGATGGTACCCAAGCCCTGTACCCCGCCGTCGAAGACGAGACGATAATCCACGCCCTCTATCGCGGTGCCGCCGTTTATTGTGCACTCGACGGAAAACTGCTCGTCTTCCCCGGGAGTATGCTCCTGGTCGACCCGAGTGATTCTCACCACGATTTCACTCGAGGCGCTGTCGTCGTATGTGCTCCGATCGAACCCGACCTGCGTCGGCATTGGCTCCCCCCGCACGGGCAGCGTAAGCCCTGCCGCGAGAATGAAGACCGCGAAAGCGGCAACAGCGAATATCTTGAAGGATTTCATATCGGATCCTTTCCTTATCAGTTTTGCCAAGGTAGCGAGGTGGGCGGCACCGCGTGCATGACGGTCAGGGTCACGGTATTGCCCCGATAAGACACCCTGAACAGGTAGCCCCCCGTCTGGCACGCGACGTTTAAAATGCCATAGGTTACTATTTCTTAGAATTGGGTTAGACTTGGGTACCTCACCCATTCCGATTTGTCAAGCATTATTTAATAAATTTAATTTGTGAGTAACTATAACTAGTTAGTGATAATTGAGCTTGTGCTCATGGATGGTAAAACTAATTAGGGTGTGATTAGAACCCATTGGACATTTTTTTGTGCAAGCCTTTTTTCGGACTGGACATCCACCACCGGGCATCAAGATCCCGCATTTATTGTTGCTGCCTTTTTTAATCGATTTCCTCGACAAGATTTTCCCTACGTGAAACAGCTCTATGGTAACGGGTCGGTTATCCGGAATCCTCGGCTTTAATTGTTCGTTTGCGGGAACCCGGGATCGGCATAGATTTGCCGGATCAACCAGGACAGGAGCGTGTTAAGCATCGACATTTCGTGGAGCTTTGCCGAAAGGGATGCAGTGGAGGTGAAAAGGCGATTTTCGCAGGAGATGGTTGAAAGGGACCGAATATCTTTATTGCTGCTGTGGTCATACGCAGAAGGCGGTTGCGAAGCTTACGGGAGTCTCGGTGCTGGAGATCAAACGCTGGAGCGTGAAATTCGGGTGGGCGGACAAGCGGGGTAAATAGCCCGGGCCATGATCGAAATCAGGAGGAGCACGATCCTGCTGCGAAAAAAGCTCCTCGAGCAATGCCTCGAATCGCAGGACGCCAATGAAGCGCTTGCCCTCCTCTCGATGGAATCCATCGCAAGAAAAGAAGAATCGGAGGACATCGGAGGCATGGGACCGCTGTTCAACCCCGGAGTTCCTCCGCAGGATGGATAGCGACAAGGATGCCGCAGCCGCGCTTGAAAGAACATGTCGCATCAGGATGATCCTCATGCCTTCAGACCCGGGCCTGCTGAATGCCTCAGCGGTCAAGGGACTAAAGGACGCAATGGATTCGGCGGGCGAGATAAGGAAAAAAAATGCCCCAGATCATGGTGAACGCCGAGGACTTCACGCTCCGATCCTTCCGAATTCTGCTCTGTCTTCCAAGTTTGTCCAACATCGCGCTCGGGAACTGACAAAAAGGCAGGTTCATATTCGATTTGCGCCTGGATTATGCATTTCGAAAATTGAGTTCGAAATAGTTCACAATAACAATTGCATTCTGGAATTAAGATTTTACTAATAAAGTTATACACTTCGAAGATGGGAGAGATTCCAATGGCAAGGGTGAGCCAGTCAGTTGAAGCAGTGTCGAAGGTGGAGGTCATCGAAATGGTTCTCAACAGGGGTGTCCTGGTTGAGGCCTGGGTGGCTATAAACCTCGTGGGATTGCGCGTTCTGGATATCGAGACAAGGATTTTGATAGCTTCTGTGGACAGATATCTGAAAATTGCTGATGCCATTGGACAGACCGCTGCTGTGCCCCCGTTGATGGAAGCCTCAGCATAATTTCGAGTCGGGCAGGGTCGAAAAAATTTGGCAATATTTCAGCCCGTTTTCGTCGTTACCCGATCTCATCCGATCCCAACCGCCCAAATCTCATCTCCAGACAAATGACATCCATTTAACTCCGTTTTATTCTCAAGGAATGTGGGGTTAATACGATCCTCCGTTTGTATTCAGGGATATGGTTGTGTCGGAGCCCCAAAAAGTTATATCCTTGGTGACCTGACCTGAAACCATACCGAATTGGCGGCCCAAAACGCAAAATCCGATCCTGTATCCGCGCCGGCATGGGAAAACAAAGAGCAGGCCGGTTTCAATCCTGTGCATTTGGAAGATCATCTTCATGCTTGCCCTGCCGTGATAATCAACTTCCTCCACCAGGCATCATCTCGGCTCATTCCGGTATCATAAAGTAGCCAATCGGTATCATCAGGGTATCATCATGGTATCGTTTGAAAGTTGAAGATCGGCTCCTGAATTTGGTTAACGCTTGACCGGTTGTCTTCGGGATTAGAGAGAATTTCCGCTCGATCGAGATTCGAGCATATCTTTGAAAAAAGAATAGTCTAAGCTCGACTTTGCAGCGCATTGCGGCGCCAAACGGAAGTGCTTCGCATTTGCTTTATGTAAATGATACGTGGACACGAATCCGTGCCCGGTGGTGCTGAGTTCCTGCTTGCTTAAGCCATATTGAGTCAGAGCCCGTTGCCGGCCTGCTTGTTTGCTCTTCCATGCTATCGCGAATCGGTGTGAGAACGGCCGGGGAGTTGCGAATCGGAGAAGACCAGGTCCCGCCCTTTCAGGGCGTTCTCTTTCGGGGGCAGCCTACTTCAGAGAATTGTCTTTCGGCTCAACCTCGCGATCGGGAATTTCATAAATGCAAGTTTTGCACACTGACTAAAGCGGCTTCCACAATATGGACAAGTTCCCCTTCAAAAGGTATCTTCCAATCTGACTGATCATTTCACTGCCTGGAGGATCCGTGGTAAAGGACGGCGATCTTCTTGCTGAATTCGAGAGGGCCTATACCGCCTCTGAGAGACCCGATTACCTGGAAGGTCTTAAGGTTTTTGAGGCGATGTGGGAAGAAGGACTTCTGCTCGGTGTATTACCGCCTGAAGATCCTCTTGAAGGAATCGAAGTGGATATAAGGATGGCAAATATATTGAACAGTCTTTGAAGACCTCCTTGTGAGAATCTCAAGGTCGCTGAAAGAGGGCGGTCCGCCATACATGATCGTAGGAGGGGAAATTTACATTTAGCAATAATTGTCATATTCGACATGAAATGTGAGTCCTGATTACAAAGGAAATTGCATGCCGATGAACGTCAATCTTACCCCCTCAGCTAGAGTAAATGATCAGACGAAAAGTGGCGTCAGGCCTGTATTCGTCTGCGAGTGAAGTCGTTCGCGAGGCGTTACGCCTCTTAGAGGAACAAGATCGCTTCCGTGCGGTCAAGCTCGAACGGTTACGAGAAGATATTCGTGAGGGTCTCGAAAGCGGTGAACCGACGCCCTGGGATCCCGAAGAAATCAAGAGGGAAGGTCGTAAGAAGAGAGCTGAGAAAGCAAGCATCAACTCAGAGACGTAAATGCCTGCCGCCTACGTGTGCTTTTCATCAATGCCCATTCGTACGGCCACCTGCCAGGCCGCAATTGTGAAGAATGGGCACGGCATGACCGTGCCCATCCCAAACAAACTTCGATCTTCACGCCGAGAAGGGGACCCTAATCCACCTTCGGCCGCGGATAAAGCCCGGCCCGCTGCACTATTTCGGGCACCTTTTCTTCCCATTCTATAGCCATTACATGGAACCCGCGCACACCGGGGACTTCTTTTAATTCCTGGATCTGCTCGACCGCAATGTTGATTCCTTCTTCGGCCGCTTTCTCTTTCCCGGCCCCCTGGAGCCTCTTTATGATCTCGTCGGGAACGTCCATTCCCGGCACCTTGCTCTTCATGTACCGGGCCATACCGACGGATTTCATCGGGGTGATTCCTGCAAGGATTGCGACCTTTTCATGCAGGCCCTGGTCCACGACACCCTGCATCCATCTTTTGAACTTCTCCATGTTGTAGATGCACTGGGTCTGGATGAACTGCGCTCCAGCCGCCACCTTTTTGGCAAGCCGCATGACGCGGATTTCGAACGGGTCGGCGAAGGGATTTTCCGCAGCACCTATGAACATCTGCGGACGGGCTTTCATTTCGAAGCCGCTATAGAGCTTTCCTTCGTCCCGCATCTTCTTGACCACTTTGATGAGCTGCGTCGAATCGAGGTCGAAGACGTTGGCGGCCGTGGGGTGGTCGCCAAAGCTCTGGTGGTCTCCGGTCAGGCAAAGGACGTTGTTAATGCCGAACGCGCCGGCTCCGAGCAGGTCGCTCTGGAGGGCGATCCGGTTGCGGTCGCGTGTCGTCATCTGCAGGACCGGTTCAAAGCCCATCTGCTTTATCCTTATGCAGGATGCCAGGCTGGACATGCGCACCACGGCGGTCTGGTTGTCGGTCACATTGATGACGTCCACGTAGGGACCGACGAGCCTCGCCTTCTCGTCTACGATATCCCCCTCACAGCTCCGTGGAGGGCCGCATTCCGAGGTGACCGCGAAATGACCGGCAGCGAGGACCTTTTCCAGCTTACTCGGCGTTGTTGTGTTCATGCCTGCGACACCTCCCTGACTATCTTACGGGGACCTCCATCCCGGCTGGCATTCCAGTCCCTGGGGTCGACCGGTTCCTCGAACCTTTTGAGTTCACCCAGGGTCTTCAATCGTTCGTAGATCAACTGCCATCCGCAGTCGATCTCCTTGTTGACCTCGCATTTCCCGCCCGAGGAACCGCCGCAGGGGCCGTTTAACATGCGCTTCGAACACCGGGAGATGGGGCAGATGCCCCCCGTACTCGCGAGCACGCATTCGCCGCAGGCCTGGCAGCGCTCGCTCCAGACCCCTTTTTCCAAACTCACGCCAATGAAATTTGTATTTACGCCCGGGAAGACATGCATATCCGGGTACATCTCCGCCATGAACTGCACTCCGGCGCCGCAGGCGATCGAGACGACGGCGTCGTAGCCTCCGATCCGGTCCTTGAGTTCGCTCAGGTATTCCTTGTCGCACTGCCGGGTCAGGCATGCTTCGCCTATCTCGACGTCTTTGCCGTGGCTGGAGAAATAGAGGCGAAGCGCGGATGCGAGGATTTCCACCTCCTTCATTCCACCTGCTTCACACACGGCAACACACCCGTTGCAGCCTGCGATGAGTGTTTTATTGCAGTCTTTTACCCGGTCGAGGATTTCTTCAATCGGTTTGGGGTTGGCGATTATCATGCGGCGTTCTCCTTTTTTACCCCTTTCACCCTCAAGGGATTGGGGCCGATCTGCCGAATTTTCTCGGTCATCTCGCGGCAGATTTCGGCAAACCGGGGACCTTCACCGGAGGACAGGTTATACATGGCAACCCGTTCCGGTTCCATTCCGATGGTTTTCAATAGCTCCTGTACATAATTGACTCTTTTCCTGGCCCGCAGATTGCCGGCCTGGTAATGGCAATCGCCTTCCATGCATCCTGCCGCGAAAACCCCGTCAGCACCTTTTTCGAGTGCTTTCAGGAGGTGGATAATCGCCACCCTGCCGGTGCAGGGAACTTTCACTATCCGGATATTGCTCGGATAGCTCAATCTCATCGAACCTGCCAGGTCCGCCGCCGAGTAGGCTCAGTAGGTGCAGCAGAAGGCGACGATTACCGGTTCAAAGTTTTCCATCAGAGTACTCCTTCCAGAAGGGCATCCACCTTGATCATGATCTGGTCGTCCGTATAATTTCCAAGCCGGATCGCCTTGGCGGGGCATTCAGCAGCACAGATGCCGCACCCCTGGCAAAGCGCCTCGTTGATCTCGGAGACGTTCGAGTTATTGATTTGTGGTACGCCGTATGGGCAGTTTCGTACGCATATGAGACAGGCTGCACACAGGCTGGGCTCGACCCGTGCAACGACTCCTCCCACTGTCTTATCCTTTGCGGACAGGAAGGATGCTGCCCGCGATGCGGCAGCCATTGCCTGGGCGATGCTCTCGGATATCAGCTTGGGGCCGTGAGCCGTTCCGCACAGGTAGATTCCCTCCGAAGCAAAATCGACCGGCCGCAGTTTGGCGTGCGCTTCTATGAAAAATCCTTCCGCATTTCGGGGGACCTTGAGAAGCGTAGCCAATTCCTCATTTTCTCCGGCAAGTGTCGCCGCGCTGAGGATGACCGCGTCCGCGCTCATTTTGACCGGGCGGTTCAGGACATGGTCGGTGAAGGAGACGCTCATGCCGTTGCCGTCCCGTGAAACCCGCGGGGGATCGTTCTCACTGAACCGCACAAAAAGGACGCCTTCCCGGCGTGCCTTCGTGTAGTAATCTTCGAGAACGCCATAAGTGCGCATGTCGCGGTAAAGCACAACAACGTCCATCTCAGGGTTGAGCTTCTTGAGATCCAGCGCGTGCTTCACGGCGCCCTGGCAGCATATGCGGCTGCAGTTGGGGTTTTCTTCATTGCGCGATCCTACGCACTGAACCATGACCGCACACTGCCATTTTGAGACGTCCTCCGGTTTGTCGTGAACGAGCTTCCCGAGTTCGAGCTGGGTCATCACCCGGTCACTCTCGCCGTAGAGGAATTCTTTCGGCTTGTATTCGTGCGCGCCGGTCGCGAGGACTATGGCCCCATGGTCGATTTCCCTGACGCCGTTTCCGGTCTCGATGCGCGAAACGAAATTCCCCTTATACCCGGAAAGGCCCGTGAGGCGTGCCCCGGTGAGAACCTCGATTTTGCTGTTGGTCCGGGTTTCATCGACGAGCGTCTTGAGATAGGCGCCGACGTCGAGCCCTTCGATCGTGTGCGGAACGTTGCGGGCCATACCGCCCAGCTCAGGTTCCTTTTCCACCACGACGACCTCGAAATCCTGGCGGGCCAGGCCTAGAGCGGCATTCATGCCTGCAACTCCGCCGCCGATGACCAGGGCGCGCTGGTTTATGGTCAGGTGTTTCTCGACCAGCGGAGTGAGCAGAGATGCCCGGGCAACAGCCATGCGGACCAGGTCCTTGGCCTTCGCCGTTGCCGGACCGGGTTCTTTCTGGTGCACCCAGGAATCCTGGTCCCGGATATTCGCCATTTCGAACAGGTACTTGTTCAGACCGCAGTCCTTCAGGGTTTCCTGGAAAAGCGGCTCATGCGTGCGCGGCGAGCATGCCGCAACCACAACGCGGTTGAGGCTGTTTTCCCGGATGATGTCCTTCATCTTCTGCTGGCTGTCCTGCGAACAGGTGAAGAGATAATCCGTCGAAAAGACAACGTTTGGAAGTGTGGCGGCGTACCGGCTAACTTCTTTAACATCCACGACAGAGGCAATGTTGATGCCGCAGTTGCAGACAAAGACGCCGATTCGGGGGTCCGCACCCGTTACATCCTGTTCGGGGGGAACTTCCACTACCCTGACCTGAGATCCCCTCGCGGGAGCGAGATCGATTGCGGCGGCGCACGCGGCCGCGCTCGCTTCCATAACGGAAGCGGGTATATCCTTCGGACCCTGGAAGAGACCGCAGACGTACACTCCGTCACGGGAAGAACTGACGGGGGTAAAGCCGTTAGTCAGTGCGAAGTTGTGTCCGGTCAATTCGATCCCGAGCTTTTGGGCCATCTCTATGGCCTCTGCCGGCGTCTCTACGCCTGCCGAGAGAACCACCATATCGAACTGCTCTTCGTGCTGTTCCCCGGCTTCGTTCGTGTATTCGATGGAAACACTGTCGCTTCCGGGGATCGGGTCCACCGTGTGGACGCGCGAGCGGATAAAGCGCACTCCATACTTGTCTTTCGCACGTTTGTAGTATTTCTCGAAGTCTTTCCCGAAGGTGCGCATGTCCATGTAGAAGATGGCGGTGTCGAGCCCATCGGGGCAATGTTCACTGGCGACCATGGCTTCTTTGATCGCGTACATGCAGCATACGCCGGAGCAGTAGGTGTGAGCGCCCTCATGGCGATCCCGCGAACCGACGCACTGGAGCCACGCAATCTTCTTTGGTTCCCGATGGTCGGACGGCCGGACGAGATGCCCCTGGGTGGGGCCGGAGGGTGAAAGGATTCGCTCGAATTCCATCGCAGTCACAATGTTCGGCAACTGCGCGTATGCGTAGGTGTTGAGTTTCGCCGGGTTAAAGGGCTGAAAGCCCGGTGCGGCAACTATCGCGCCTACGTTCAACTCGCGCACCTTCGGCTGCTCGTCATGCTGCACGGCCTTTGCAAGGCAAGCCTCGACGCATTGATAGCATTCCGAGCATACACCGCAGCTGAGGCAGCGGGATGCTTCCTCGCGGGCCTGCTCTTCATTGAAGCCGAGCTGTACTTCGTTGAAGTTCTTTGTGCGGACTCTCGGTTCCAGGACAGGCATCCGGGCACGCGGAATCTTGTCGTAGCCTTCCGTGGAGACCTGCCGGACCGCGTTCCATTCCTTTTCACGACCCTCGGCGAGGTCTTCGCCGCGGATGTAGCGTCCGATCGATATGGCTGCCTGCTTGCCTGCCGCGATCGCTTCGATTACCGTTTTGGGTCCCGTTACCGCATCGCCGCCCGCGAAGATATCCTTGTCGTGGGTCTGCAGGGTGAGCGGATCTACGTGCATCGTGCCCCAGTCGGTAAGGCGGCATGCGCATTCTTCGGTCAGGCATGCCCAGTCGGATTCCTGACCGATGGCCGGAACGACTGCATCGACTTCCATAGTGAACTCGGAGCCCGGGATCGTCACAGGCCGCCTGCGGCCGCTTGCATCCGGTTCTCCCAGTTGCATCCTGACACATTCGATCGCCTTTACCCGCCCGTTCTCCCCGATTATACGCCTGGGGTTGGTGAGGGTCATGATCTCAATGCCTTCTTCGCGGCATTCATGGATCTCTTCAGCATTGGCCGGCATTTCGGCCTCGCTTCGGCGATAAATGATGAAAGGCTTTCTGGAACGATTCCGGAGAGCGGAGCGCACCGTATCCATCGCGACATTTCCGCCTCCGATAACCGCTACCCGGTCGCCGAGGGGAACTCTCTTTCCGAGGTTGATATCTCTCAGGTATTCGACTCCCGGAATCACCCCTTCGAGGTCTTCGCCGGGAATTCCGAGGGCCTTGCACTCGTGCGCGCCGATGCCCATGAAGAATGCTTTGTAACCCTGATTTCTCAATTGCGAGATGGTAAAGTCCTTACCGATCGACACTCCCGTTTTGAATTCGATGCCCATATCCCGCATGACCTGGATTTCGGCCTCGATGATGTCCTTCGGGAGCCTGTAGGAAGGAATTCCCACGGTGAGCATTCCGCCAAGTACCGGCAGCTTTTCGAAAACGGTTACCGAATATCCTTCGACAGCAAGGTAATATGCGCAGGAAAGACCTGCCGGACCGGAACCGATCACGGCGACCTTCTCGTTCTTCTTTTCCTTGATCTCGGGAACGTACCGGGTTTCGGAATGAAGGTCCTGGTCGGCCAGGAAGCGCTTGATCGAATCGATTGCTATGGGCTCGTCGAATTCGCCGCGCTTGCACGCGCCCTCGCAGGGGTGGTGGCATACGCGGCCGCAGATCGCGGGCAGCGGGTTTTCTTCCTTGATCAGTTTGAGGGCTTCCTGGTACTTGCCCTGGGCGGTCAAGGCAACGTAGCCCTGGACCGAAATGTGCGCCGGGCAGGTCGCCTTACAGGGCGAGGTGCCGCGCTTCTCGATCGAGAACGCGCCGGGCACGGCCTGCGCGTATCTGCGGAATGCAGCCTTTCGGCTGTTCAGCCCCATATTGTATTCGTTTTTTTGTTCGACGGGGCAAACCCGGGCACATTCGCCGCAGCCGGTACATTTGGAAATATCTACATAACGTGGCTTTTGCAGGATCTGTACAGTGAAGTTTCCCGGCTCGCCGGTAACTTCCCGGACTTCCGAAAGGGTCAGAAGCTCGATGTTGAGATGCCGGCCGACCTCGACCAGCTTGGGTGAGATCACTCACATGGCGCAGTCATTGGTGGGAAATGTTTTGTCCAACTGCGACATCATTCCGCCCACGGCCGGAGATTTCTCGACCAGATAGACGAAATAGCCGGTGTTGGCCAGATCCAATGCCGCTTGCATGCCGGCAATACCGCCGCCCACGACCATGACGGCGCCAACAGGCTCATTTGTTTTTGTTTTCATGAAATCCGCACCTCTAAAATGTTTGTGGACATTGCGGTAAAATTATAAAACATATTTGTGCTACGGGCAGGTTTCAGGCTTGCGCAGCAGTTTCAAGGGGATTTGAGCTATTGGGACAGGGATGCAGGAGGATAACAGAAGGTGCTCCGGAGTAGTTGATTTTGACGGGGTAATAATAGAGCAAAACATTCATTTGGAAAAGGGGAAAATTTATCGCCGGAATGTGATATACACTGGAAGGACATTCTCTGGGCCCGGTTTTCCCCGCTGGAGGGGAATTGCCGATTTATGAAACGCAGATCTGTACTCCAACTTCAGAATAAGAGACAAACATGAAGGAAGCCATTCGATTCATAGGCGCAGGGCCGGGCGATCCCGAGTTGATCACCGTCAAGGGGATGCGTTACCTGCAGCAGGCCGATCGGGTCGTCTATACGGGCTCGCTGGTTCCGGAGACCCTCCTGCAGTATTGCAGGAAAGGCGTGAAGACCTATGACAGCGCCTCTTTGACTCTGGATCAAACGCATGCCCTCCTGAAAGAAGGGTATGAATCCGAGGAGCGTGTCGTGCGGCTTCATACCGGAGACCCAAGCCTGTACGGTGCGATCCAGGAACAGATAGCCCTTCTGGACCGGGACGGGATTCCCTATGAAGTGGTGCCCGGAGTTTCGGCTGCATTTGCCGCCGCCGCCGCTATGAACCAGGAACTGACGCTTCCGGAAGTCTCTCAAACGGTGATCCTGACGCGACTTGGCGGGAGAACACCCGTGCCCGGGAAAGAGGACCTCGCCACTCTGGCTTCGCACAGGGCTACCATGGTGGTCTACCTGAGCGTTCAGCGCATCGACAAAGTAGTTGCCGAACTGGAAGAGTACTATCCTTCGGACACCCCGGCGATCGTTGCGTACCGCGTGGGCTGGCCGGATCAAAAGCTGATCTATGGGAGCCTGGAGAATATAGCGGAAAGGGTGCGGGAGGCCGGGATCGATCGCCAGGCGATTATCATGGTCGGCGAAGTTTTCAGGATAAAGGACGGCCCCGGAGAGCAAAGGAAAAGATCGAAGCTCTATGACGAATCCTTCAGCCATAAATTCCGGGATGCCCGGGACAAGTAATCCCGGCAGGACGGCGATCTTCGCCCTGACGCGCAAAGGCGCCGAACTCGCAGCACGGCTCAACGCCCGATTGCCTGAAAGTACCTGCTACTGCAATTCCCGCTACGCTCTGCCGGGAATGATCGAATTCGGGAAACTCTCCGATGTTTTCCCCGAAGTCTGGCATGAATACGAGTCCATCGTCTGCATAATGAGCTGCGGCATTGCGGTACGCGCGATTGCACCTCTGGCAAAGGATAAGCTCCTCGACCCGGCGGTGGTGGTTCTGGACCAGGCCGGCCGTTATGCGATAAGCCTGCTTTCCGGACACATAGGCGGAGCCAACGAGCTTGCCCGGAAAGTGGCCGCGATTACTGCCGGGCAGGCAGTGATCACGACGGCTTCGGACCTCGAAGACAAGCCGGCGGTAGACCTGCTTGCAAAAGAAGCCGGCCTGGCAATAGAGAACAAAAGCATGCTCGGCAGAGTTGCCGCTGCAATTCTCGATGAGGAACCTCTTTGGGTTTTCGATCCGGACCGTATTCTCCTGAATCGTTTCCCGGAAGATTTTCCCCTCAGGGTTGTACCAGCGGGGCAGGGCAGCGCATCGGAACATCTTGACCTGATGCGGTCGAGTCCCGGAATATGGGTGTCGGAACTGCCGATGCCTTCCGGCGCCATGGGGCTGATACTTCGGCCTGCTTCCCTCGTGGTAGGGATCGGCTGTAATCGCGGGACAAGTGCCGGCGAGATCATCGCTTTTGTCGAGAGAACGCTGGAGGAGAGGAATCTCTCCCCTCTGGCAATCAGAAACTTTACAAGCATTGATATTAAATCCGACGAACCGGGCCTTCTGGAAGCGGCGGCTCATTTCGAAAAGCCGATATGCTTCTGTGCCCGCGAACAGTTGGAGAGCATTTCCGTCCCGAATCCGTCGGAGACGGTTGAACGCCATGTAGGAGCAAAAAGCGTATGCGAAGCAAGTGCCCTCCGGAGTGCCGGAACGACCGAGTTGCTGATTCCCAAGCGGAAGTCGGGAAACTGCACGCTGGCGATAGCCCGGGTAAGTTGTCGATAGTCAGCCTGGGACCGGGTTTCCGCTCCTTCATGGCGCATGAAGCCCTGGAAGCGCTACGGTCGGCGGAGATAGTCCTGGGGTACAAGACCTACCTGGAACTCATACCGGATCTCCTTGAGGGCAAGACGGTCGTTTCGAGCGGAATGCGCAAGGAACTGGAACGCTGTCAGGCGGCGATCGAACATGCCCTTTTAGGCCGCAGGGTTGCACTCGTGTCCAGTGGAGATGCGGGCATTTACGGAATGGCCGGCCTGGTGCTCGATATCTGCAGGGAAAAAGAACTCGCCGTATCGGAAGAAGGCAGCGGAGAACCGGCTGACTTTTCCCTGCGGGTCATTCCCGGCATCCCCGCGTTCAATGCCGCGGCGTCGCTTGCCGGCGCGCCCCTTATGCACGACTTTGCCGCCGTCAGCCTGAGCGACCACCTCACGCCGTGGGAAGTCATCGAAAAGAGGCTCTTCGCTTCGGCGGATGCCGATTTTGTCCTCGCGATCTACAATCCCCGGAGCAAAAGCAGGCCGGACCTGCTGGAGCGGGCGAGGCAGATACTTTTGCGCGTACGGCCGCCTGAGACGCCCGTCGCCATAGTCCGCCGGGCAATGCGGGAAGGGCAGTGGAAGTGTATAGCCACCCTCGGCTCACTTCCGGTAAACGAGGTGGACATGCAGTCGGTGATTATCGTCGGGAACAGTCGGACGTACGTCTGGAACGGCTGGATGGTAACTCCCAGGGGGTATCTCGAGAAGTACACGGTGGATGGGAAGAACAGGGAGGATTAGAATCTCTGCAGTAATTGAGCGACTTTCTCAGAAATAGAAAACGGGAGGGTTTGAGCCCTCCCGTCAAGTATTCGATTCCGGTAATATTTTCGATGGCTCCGTATGAAGTCGGTTATTTGTCCTCACCGTTTACCGCGCTGCCTATCTTTTCAAGTATTTTGGCAATCGCGGTGGTATCGATGTTGAGGGCCTTTGTGCTCTCCAGTTCCATCAGGTCCATGTCGGGCTTTCGCGTCGGGCCTATTTCCAGCTTGTGGCAGAAGGAGTTGGCCAGACTCACGATGTTGGACAGATCGTGTGCCGACCTGGCCTGATCGGGATGGTGGTGGTTGGCAATAGCATCCTCGATATCCAGGGCAAACCGCCATTTGTCAGCGATTACCTGTCCGACCTCAGCGTGTGTGAATCCCAGCTTTTGCTGTTCCACCTCGTAGAAGTCGGTTCCCTCATTGTAAGCCTCCTGCATGATGTCCTTCATCATATCGGGGATACGCAGGAAGAGCACCGCCTTGCCGATGTCGTGCATCAGGCCGGTAAGGAACGCTTCATCGGGGCTCTGGAACCCCACTTCTTCGGCCAGCATTTTGGATGCGACTCCACAGCCGATCGAATGTTCCCACAGAAGCTTTTCGGAAAGACTCATGGCCGAAAACATGCCCTTCATGACAGCCGTCATTATGAGCGACTTGATCGCGTCGAAGCCCATGAAGAGAATGGCGTCCCTGAGGCTGGAAATGGACCGCGATGCGCCGTAGTAAGGTGAATTGGCGACTTTCAGCACGCGGGCGGCCAAACTCTGATCCTTGGAAATCAGGGTGTATATGTCTTTGGGGGTCGAATTCGGATTCGAGAGCTTATCCATAACCTGGGCCGCAATGTGCGGCATTGCGGGGAGGTCCCCGGTAACCTGGACAACCTTTGCGGCATTGAGTGAGGCTGTACTTTGGCCGGATGCAGTATGTGAATTCCCTGCTGTTCCCATAAGTCAATACTCCACTGGAATACATTGGGTATGCTGATGTTCGTCGTTGTAGGTACGTGGAATGGTATTCGGCAGAACCGGTGTGGAAGTTGAATGAAAAGCGATCGGACAAGAAATCTTGGTCGTCAGCCTATTGCGGATAACAGGAACACCGTACGCTGCGGCACCGTTATCCGTACTCCCCTCAGCGTTCCGTGTCCCCCTACGTAAGGAATAGCAGCTATTAAAAAAATACAGCCAAATCGCGGTCTTTATACACCCATCACCTGATGGCGAATTTGGCGCCAAGGGTCTATTTAAAGCATCAGACGACCCGCCCATCCCGAAAAAAGAGAGCCGGCCTCCTCCGCTTACGACCGGCTCTCTTTCTTTTTTATCTGCCTGAAAATTTTGCTGCTTCAGTGCCAGGGCTCTTCACCCTGTCCGAAAAGGCGTTGCACGAATCGAACATCACCCTCAAGACGCTTCGGCCGGGCTTTCTTTTACTGCAGGCGCCGCATTGGCTTCTTTCTTCTCCTGCCGCTCGCGGACAAGCAGACGACGAGTTTTTACATAGGGCTTCATGAGTGCCAGGGCGCCCACAATAAAACCGACGAATGCCGAAAGAAACATGATGACATAAAGTTCGAGGTTCCATTCCGTCTGACCCAGATAAAGGTTCAGTTTGAAACTGGCCGGTTTCATCCATGTTTCCATATTCTGCCAGACAAAAAGCGCGATCAGAGCAAGAACTACGAGTGTAACGATCAGCTTAAACAGCTTCATGAGCGCTCTCCTTGGTAAAATGGGGTAAAAGCCGGGAATAGGTCTGTTTTATATGCTCAGGAATGCTTCGAACATCGCCAAGGACGGCCAGGAAATTGGTATCGCCCCGCCAGCGCGGTACGATATGGAAATGCATGTGTTCTTCATACCCCGCCCCTGCTTCCCTCCCGAGGTTCAATCCTACATTGAAGCCGTCCGCGCGCATTGCTTTTTCGAGTATGCGCGTGGATTTTTTCAGCCACTCCATCACGTCGTGCGTCTCTTCGTCGGTGAGTTCATCCAGACGCGACACATGGCGCCATGGTGCAACGAGGAGGTGGCCGTTATTGTAGGGAAACTTGTTCATCATCACCATGACGTGCTTGCCGCGGTGAAGGATGAGTCTTTCTTCATCAGAGTGCCCGTGGCCTTCCGGACAGAATATGCAGAATGATTCCTTTTTGCCCAAGATATACTCAATACGCCAGGGCGCCCAAAGATTTTGCACGAGATCCGCTCCTACATCCGAACGATTTCCGCCTCAAGCCGTTCCTGGATTCGGAGTATCCCGATGCTCCTGGTGGAGACTCCGCGCCCGAAGAACACGGAACCCGGGTTGAACCAGAGCAGTCCGTCGTCTTCCCGCATCAAAAGCGGTTGATGGGTGTGTCCGAAAAGAATGGCATCGACATTGGCAAACTCACTCCTGATGCGCTGACGGATATTGCCGGGTGAGCCCCAGCCGTGAGTGATCCCAATGCGGAAATCGCCTGCTTTGACTATTTTCCTAGAGGGAAGCCTTTCCTGTATTAAATGGTCGTCCATATTGCCGGCGACGGCTTCCAGTGGATATTGCTCCATAAAATTCAAAATCTCGACTCTTTCCCAATCGCCGAGGTGAATGACCATATCGGCGTCTTCGCAATACTCCGAGCACAAAGACTTGAATTCGTCTGTCGGCTTCCTGAGGTGGGTGTCTGACATTACGATAATCTTCATTTGCTCTCGGACGCCTCTGGCTATGGTCTGAAGGAATTCACTATAGCAACAAGCAGTGAAAAGACAAGGATTTTCAGCCCGGAGTACGGCAGGGAAGGGCGGGGCGCAGATTTGCCGAGGATCTTCTCAGCTCACCGTTCACTCACATCGGCACGAGCTCCAGGTCGCCCCAGGCGCCCATTTTGTCTTTAATTATTATTAGAACCGCTTCTATGGAAGGAATCGAGGGGGCAAGGTCCAGCGCTCTGGAGATATCCGAAGGGGATTTGACGATATTGCCAAGGCGGGTGGCGGCTGCGTCTGCGAGTGCGGCATCTTTTGAAATTACGGTGACCGCGTCGGCCTTGCCGAAGCTGAGTGAATGCCCGACCGTGCCTGAGGAGGTGCAGATTCCGAGGGGAAAACGTTCGTCGCCGAGCTTAATGGCAATTTTCCCGGTGAAGGGGGAATCGGGGCCGGCAAAGATGCCGACCGTTGTCTCTTCTTGCAGATCGAGGTAGCAGTCTCCCCCGTTTTCAACGATTATCGATTCTGAAAAAGGTTTGAGGGCCTCTGCGACTGCCTGGGCCACCGCACCCGCCACGCTTGCCATGGGGCCGACCCCGGCGATCGATGATGCCTGGAGCATCCGGCGAACGAGGGGTGGGGCAAGCGGATCGTCCGGAATCGGTGAAAGGGACCGAAGAAAATCCTCGTGCGTTGAAATGTAACTCTCGAGTTGGTGGCGACAGTTGAGGACAGCTTCCATCGCTTCTTTTTCGAGATTCCGCCCGGCTCGAATCCAGAGGTCGGTTTCCCGGTATTTCACCTGGAATCCGGCTCGGCCTTTTCCCGTCTGGTGCTGGTAACGATAGAAGCGGTGGGTTTTTGTGTAGGTTGCCATGGTTGATTGGGAGACCACGATCCTGAGAGCTGGACGGCGGGCACGATAATGCCCAATGTTGTTGCTTTAAGGAAATACGCCGCTGGTTCCCAAGGTCCGTCCTTGGGAACCCCGCCCCGCGCAGGCCGGATAGTATCCGGTACGTGCTGTCCAAAATACTTGGCCTACCGGGATGGGGTCATTAAAGCAACAGCATTGACGATAATGCCACCGCGCTACGCTCCCTTACCCTGTGCGGCTCGACGTTTATTTTTTTCTTAAATGGTTATTCCCACTCGATGGTGCTCGGCGGCTTGGACGAAATATCGTAAACGACACGATTGACGCCTTTTACCTCGTTGATGATCCTGTTCGAAATGCGCCCCAAGACCTCATAAGGCAGCCGCGCCCAGTCCGCCGTCATTGCATCGACGCTCTCAACCGCTCTCAACGCGATCACCTGGTCGTATGTCCGCTCGTCGCCCATGACCCCGACCGACCTGACCGGCAGGAGAACGGCAAAGGACTGCCAGATGTGTTCGTACCAGCCGGATATCTCGATCTCTTCCTGGATGATTGCGTCCGCTTCACGCAGTATTTCGAGGCTGGGAGACGTGACCGCGCCTATCATGCGGATTGCCAGGCCGGGGCCGGGGAAGGGGTGTCTCATGATGATGCGCTCGGGCAAACCGAGTTCCCTGCCGACCAGCCGGACTTCGTCCTTGAAGAGTTCCCTGAGAGGCTCTATCAGCTGGAGCTTCATTCTCTCAGGCAGGCCGCCGACGTTGTGGTGGGTCTTGATCGTGGCCGATGGGCCCTTGAACGAGACGCTCTCGATGACGTCGGGATAGAGCGTCCCCTGCGCCAGGTAGCGGGCGTCCTTGATCTTTCCTGCTTCCCGTTCGAAAACTTCGATGAACAGGTTGCCGATGATCTTCCTTTTCTGCTCCGGATCGGTAATCCCGCTCAACCGGCTCAGAAATTCCCGTGAAGCGTCTATGTAGATCAGGTTGATCTCGAAATGATCCCGGAACACCCTTTGGACGGTTTCGGCTTCGCCCTTCCGGAGAAGGCCGTTGTTGACGAAAATACAGTGGAGCCTTTGACCGATTGCCTTATGCAGCAGTACGGCCACAACGGAAGAATCCACCCCGCCGCTGAGTGCGCAGATGACCTGATCGTCCCCCACCTGTTCGGCGACGGAACGGATGGTGGATTCCACGAAGGATTTCATGGTCCAGGTAGGTTTGCACTTGCAGATCCGGAAGACGAAATTTTCCAGAATGTCTTTCCCGCAGGGTGTGTGAGCAACTTCCGGATGAAACTGCACGCCGTAGATGCGCTTTTCGGGATTGCCAAACGCCGCTGCCGGAGAGTTGCTGCTGTGGGCCATCACCCGGAAAGAGGGCGGGATTTTCAAGATCCTGTCGCCGTGACTCATCCAGACCCTGACGTCCGCTTCCTCGATTTCGCAGAAAAGGTCTCCCGGAATGTCGATGTCCACCACGGCCGGACCGTACTCACGTCGGTCTGCTTTCTCCACGGCGCCGCCGAGCTGGTGGGCCATGAGTTGCATGCCGTAGCAGATGCCCAGCACGGGAATTCCCATCTCGAACACGGCCGGGTCGGCCAAAGGCGCCCCTTCATCGTGCACGCTGGAGGGGCCCCCGGAAAGGATGATACCTTTCGGCTTGAAATCCCTGACGGCATCCATGGGCATATTGAACGGATGGATTTCACAGTAAACGTGGCTTTCCCTGATACGTCGGGCAATGAGCTGCGTGTACTGGGATCCGAAATCGAGGATCAGGATACGTTCCTGATGGAGATTATCGAGCATGGTTTTCCCCTGTGGGCTATTTCAAATCGACCTGGTAGTTGGGGGCTTCTTTTGTGATGATTACGTCGTGAACATGGCTCTCTCTGAGTCCTGCACTGGTGATGCGCATCATCCTCGTCTTGGTTCTGAGGTCGCCGAGGGTTGCGCTTCCGAGGTAGCCCATGCCTGCGCGCAGGCCGCCCATGAGTTGATGCACGATGTCCGCGACGGGGCCGCGATAAGGCACTTTCCCTTCAATCCCTTCGGGAACCAGTTTCTTGGGTTCGAAAACATCGTCCTGGAAGTAACGGTCCCTGCTGCCTTCACGCATTGCCCCGAGAGATCCCATCCCGCGGTAAACCTTGTAACTGCGACCCTGGTAGAGAATCGTCTCGCCGGGGCTCTCATCGGTTCCGGCGAAAAGGCCTCCAACCATGATGCTGTCCGCGCCGGCCGCCAAGGCCTTGACGATGTCTCCGCTATACTTGATGCCGCCGTCCGCGATAACCGGCACTCCCATTGAACGTCCGACTTTGGCGCACTCGAGAATGGCAGTGATCTGGGGAACACCGACTCCGGCCACGATTCTGGTCGTACAGATCGAGCCCGGTCCGACCCCGACCTTTACCGCATCGACACCCGCCTTGATGAGCGCTTCTGTCCCGGCACCCGTCGCGACATTGCCGGCAACCACCTGCAGATCGGGGAACTCGGATTTGACCGTCTTTACCGCTTCCAGGATGTTGCGCGAATGGCCGTGGGCGCTGTCGACGACCAGCACATCCACGCCCGCATTCCTGAGGGCCGTGGCCCTTGCAAGCATATCCTTGCCGACTCCGACAGCCGCTCCCACACGGAGCCGACCGTACGAGTCTTTGCTCGCATTGGGGTATTTCTTGATTTTCATTATATCTTTGATGGTAATGAGCCCCTTGAGGCGCCCGAGTTCATCCACGACCAGCAATTTCTCGATCCGGTTCTTCTGGAGCAGTCTCTTCGAATCTTCGAGAGAGATGCCCATCTGGGCTGTGACGAGATTTTCCTTGGTCATGAGTTCGGATACTTTGATCGCCTGATCCGTCTCGAAGCGGAGGTCCCTGTTGGTGATGATGCCAACGAGCTGATCGCCCTTAACGACGGGGACACCTGAAATCCGGTACTTGGACATAAGCTCGAAGACAACTCCGATCTGCTGGTCCGGGCTGACGGTAACCGGATCGACGATCATTCCGCTCTCGGACTTTTTCACCTTGTTCACTTCGGTGGCCTGCGCCTCGATGCTCATGTTCCGGTGGATTATCCCGAGGCCGCCTTCACGGGCCAGGCTGATGGCTGTGTCCGATTCGGTCACCGTATCCATGGCCGCGCTCACAAGCGGAATGCGCATCTGAATTTCCCGCGTCAGCATTGTCGAAACGTCAGTCTCAACGGGAAGCACTTCCGAATAGTTCGGCACCAGCGTGATATCGTCGAACGTCAATGCCTCGGGTATATTTACACTCTCTTTGGGGTCCATTCATTCCCTCCGAATTTCAATTACTTAAAAAGGATTTGTATCAAATTGAGGAGCGATATTCCCAAGCCGAAGGGACATATCGCTCTCATGTAAGTCGTTCGGAATAATATTTTTTCCGGGCCTTTATCCCTTTTGTATGCGCCATGTCAAGTCCGTTGTTAAAGCTTGCGGGATATCGGAGACATTTTCCGCTAGCTCGAGAAGCAGTCCTTCGAGCAGTCCCGCATCGGTAACGACGAGATCTTCAGCACCGAAGGCGGAGAGAATTTCAGAGACGATTATGGCTCCGCCCAATATGATGTCCTCCCGGCCGGGCTCCAGACCGGGAATGAGTCTCCTCTCAGCCAGGGTCATTTCAGCAAGGGACCGAACAAAGTCGGCAATCCACCCTTTTTTCAGGACAAGTCCGTTGATCCGGTAGGGAACATATGTTGCCATCTTCAGATTAATAGCGGCCAGTGTGGATACGGTTCCCGCCGTTCCGGCGACTTGAAGATTTCCTGAAAGAGGTATTATACCGGCTTTGGACAAAGTTGCCCACATTTCCTCTTTGGCTGAAAGCACCTTTTCTGCAACCCGGGAAGCTGCCTCGGCGGCGGCCCCTTTTCCGGGCGGATCGGCACTCAGAAATCTTTCCGTAACAATGGCGGCCCCAACAGGTACGCTGGTGCTCCAGGCCGGCTTCCCATCCTTTGCCGTAACCAGCAGGAATTCGGTGCTTCCACCGCCGATGTCGAAAGAGACAATATCCATTTGTGTTTTCGGCAGGAAACTCAGCATCCCCTTGGCCGAGAGGAAAGCTTCCTTTTCCTCGGAAAGTATCTCCACACCGATGCCGGTCTCTTCTTTTATCCGCCGGACGACGGCCTGTGAGTTCCCCGCTCTTCTCACCACGCCGGTTGCTCCGCATGCGACCCGTTGGACCTCATAATGACGCAGGATTTGAGTAAATTCATTCAAGGCAGAGATATTTCGATCCTGCGCAGGATCGGAAATGATATTCGAATCCTGGAAACCCTGGGCCAGTCGGGTAACTCTTCTGATATTAAAGATGGGAGATAATTCATTTCCGTCTTTTCGCGCGATAATCATTCGGGTGGTATGGGAGCCTATATCAATGGCTGCAAAATTTCCCCGGGGAAGATGTCCGGTCAATTCCGATCCTTTCGACACTTGACATGGCCTTTAAGACACGCTTATTTTCAGTCCGAGGCAAATCAGAACCGGATCTGTAAGTGTAACCCCGGCTGATCCCTGGTTTCGAACGGCTCATCCAGCTTCAGCAAGCAGGTATGGCGGCATATGTATAACTGATTTTAATCTTTTCAGGAGATTCTTTAGCATGATTCTGGAGATAAACCCGAGGCACCCGGAGCCGAGGAAGATAAAGAAGGTGGTGGAAGTGCTGTCAACCGGGGGCATCATTGCCTATCCCACGGACACCTATTATGGTATCGGTTGTGACCTTTTCAATAAGGGATCGATTGAGAAGATCTATCAGTTGAAACGCCGTTCCCCCCATCAGCCCTTCAGCTTTATCTGCAGCGACCTGAAGAACATCAGCGAGTACGCCCAGGTAACGAACTATGCTTATAAAACAATGAAACGGCTCTTGCCGGGGCCGTACACATTCGTGCTGGAAGGTTCCCGTCTGGTTCCCAAGATCATGCTTACCAAAAGACAGACCGTCGGAATCCGTGTTCCCGACAACCCTATCTGCCTGGCAATCGTCGAGGAACTGGGGCATCCCATCATCAGCACGAGTTCGACCGATCCGGAATCGAACACCGTGCTCTCGACCGTAAGGGAAATCCAGGAAAAGCTGGGGCATGCCCTCGATCTGACAATCGACGGTGGGGTCGTACCCGGAGAACCATCGAGTATAATTTCCCTCATCGACGATACCCCGGAGATCCTGCGTGAAGGTGCCGGAGACGTCTCGGGATTCAGAACTACGTCCAAGTGAACACATGTGAGCAAGACGGTTAACCCCCGTCTTGCTCATTCAGGGTGCTCGATCGTAAGAAAACCGGTGAATGTATCGTGATCAGCAGTACCATAGCGGCTGCCGAAAGGATGTCAATACAAAATGGTGGACGGTTCAATCGTAGCTGCTGACTGCTGAAATCGTCCCTCCCCCGATCTCCGCGCTCTATCCAAACCCAACGATCAAACCTGCTTCAAACACCAGGCATTACCTGCACATCTCTATCTTTCGGCAGAACCTTCATATGGTCCGGGTCCTGGATTTCCACCATTTTGCAGTCTATCACCAGATTGGCTTCGTTGCCGCAAATGACGCAATCGCAATCTTCGGTAATTCTCGAGGGCATGGTCAAACTCCGCAAAAAGTGATTAAGCCGGGCCCGGTTGCCTTCCGGGAGCGAGAAAAAGCTGTCGGCATTATTCCGAAAAAACGGTCCGCAGACCCATCCCGGCTTTGATTATTGTTCCCTTTAAAGTAAGAACTTTTTGGGATTCAGCATGATCAGGCGGGTATTGGCATACATGACACCGGAGAAATTTCGGACACTTGCTTTGATTCGACCTGAGAAGTTCTCGGCTTTCCATTGGCATTTTCGTGCAGCCTCCGGTAAAATCCAAGACAAGGTGGATTCCTATGTCCGAAACGTCCAAGAAGATAGCCACTTATGATGACCTCTACAAAATTCCGGCGAACACGACCGGACAGATCATCGACGGCGAACTAGTCGTCACTCCACGACCATCACAGAAGCATGTGTACGCCACCTCCTTCCTCGACAAGAAGATTGGAACGCCATATTAATTTGGCGAAGGAGGGGGACCGGGCGGCTGGATCATTCTCGTCGAACCGGAGATGAAACTTGAAGATGACATCGTGGTGCCCGATCTCGCCGGATGGAAAAAGGAGCGATTCCCAACGACCGAGGAAACCAATTGGATATCCGTCGTTCCCGACTGGGTCTGCGAGGTGCTATCCCCGAGCACTTTGCGTGTGGACAAGATCAAGAAAATGCCGCTCTATGGCCGATACGGCATAGGACATTTCTGGCTTGTGGATCCCAATGCCAAAACCTTGGATGTCTTCAGGTTGGAAGCAGGCAGGTGGGTGGTGGCAGGGCTCTATGTCGAGGATGACAAGGCGAGAGCTGAACCTTTCCAGGAAGTGGAAATCGATCTCAACGAACTATGGTTGGCGTAGAGCAGTTAATAAGCCTCCAGAGAGTGAAAGGGGCTGTACTCGTCTCCGATCAACCTTTTCAACGGGCCTCTTGCGTTGCGTGCCCCAATTCAACAATCCGGGTTCCGGGGTGGTGAAGATGTGGATATCTAAAAACTCACCCTCCACTTCGTCCCCTGCGGAAAGTCTTCGAGGTGGATTCGCTTTTCTTCGAGTACTTTTCTGATTCGGTCGGCTTCGGCGAAATTTTTTTCCTCCCGCGCTTTTTGCCTTAACGCGATCAGGTTGTTCAATTCTTCCTCTGTGACCCCGGTCGTCTTCAGCTTCAGCTGCCTTTGCTGGTCGAAAAACGTAGCGGGTTCCAACTGCAGAAGTCCGAGGAGATTGCATTGCCGCTTCAGCACGTCGGCAGCCTCGCGGGCCAGGGCCGCTGAAGCGCCCCTCAGGTTCTTCCGCCCGAATTTATCGAGGAATCGCTGCAGGTTCCGTTGCAGGACGAAAATAAACCCGATCGCCTGAGCAGTGTTGAAATCGTTGCTCATAGCATCGTCAAAAGCTTCCAGGAGAGAAGCGGCTTTTTCATGGAGTTCGGGATCCTGCTTCTTCAGGACCTCTTCTGGGAATTCGGTATCGCCGCTTTCCGGGGTCCTCTCCATTACGGCTTCCAGAGTCGAGTAAAGGCGCTCCAGACTCCTTTCGGCTTCCGCAACCGTTTCGTCCGAAAAATCGACCGGGCTTCTGTAGTGTTTGCTGATGACGAACAGCCGAAGTGCTTCCGGGTGCACTTCACGCAGCACGTCCCGGATGGTGAAGAAGTTCCCCAGGGACTTGGACATCTTCTCATTGTTTATGTTCACGAACCCATTGTGCAGCCAGTACTGCACGAACGGAACGCCGAAGGCCATTTCGCTCTGGGCTATCTCGTTTTCGTGGTGCGGAAATATAAGGTCCTTACCGCCGCCGTGTATATCGATCGTCGCGCCCAGGTATCGTGTGACCATTGCCGAGCATTCGATGTGCCATCCGGGTCTTCCCGGACCCCAGGGACTGGCCCAGGCAGGTTCCCCGGGTTTGCTGCCTTTCCAGAGCACAAAATCGAGCGGATTGATCTTGTTCGCGTCCACTTCGACGCGGGCCCCCGCCAACATGTCTTCGGTATCGCGGCCGGAGAGCTTCCCGTATTCAGCGAAACGGTCGACCTTGAAGTAAACGTCGGTTCCGGCTTTGTAGGCCGCGTCTTTGTCGATCAGCTTGTGCACGATATCGATCATCTCGGGGATGTGATCGGTTGCGAGCGGTTCGAGAGTAGGGCGCAGCACTCCCAAAGCATCCATATCTTCGTAAAAAGTCGCGATATAGCGGTCGGCTATGATCCTGTAGTCGGTCCCTTCCTCGTTTGCCCGGCGGATGATCTTGTCATCGATATCGGTGAAATTGCGGATGTAGGTGACCTCGTATCCCAGATGCAGGAGATATCGGTAAATCACGTCGAAGACGATTGCAGAGCGGGCGTGTCCGATGTGGCAATAATCGTAGACGGTGATTCCGCACACGTAAAGACGAATACGACCCGGTTCGAGAGGAACGAATTCCTCTTTTCTTTTGGTTAGAGTGTTATAGACCTGCAACACCATCCTCGGTGGATCTCCTTTTCAATTTGGTGCCGAATTTTCGGTTCCCGCTGTGAAAAAAAACAAAGCGGCATCCAACCGCTTGAGAATAACGTCGGGGCTGAGCAACGGCAAGATGCGGTCCAGTTCGGGACCGCTTTCCATACCTGTAACGGCCATTCTGAGGGCGAGAAAGAATTCCTTCCCGTTTATTTCAAGTCCCGAGCGAGCTTCCCCCAGGATCGCCGCAAGGTCTTTTTTATCATTTGAAGGATTTAATTGAAACCGTTTCCGGAAAGAAGAAAGGATCTTGTGAACCTCGGGGTCGGCAAGTCTTTCCCGGGCACGTTCCGTGTAATTGGGAATTTCATCGAAAAGGATGGGACCATAGGCGCGAGTCTCGCGGAGTGTCTTGACGTTTTCACCGATAATGGAGCATACCTCTTCGATCCATGCGTTTTCTTTCCGGTCAAACGAGTATCCGCCCTTTTCAAGAAATGGGGCGACCAGGGCGGCGAGTTCCTGAGTGCTTTTACGGCGGATATGTTGCTGGTTGAGCCAGAGGAGTTTCTGAAGACTGAACACGGCCGCGCTTTTCCCCGCCTTCTTTAGGGAGAATGAATCCACCAGTTCGTTGATGGCGAAGATTTCGCGACCTTCGACGAGATTGCCGCCGAGCAGTGCAAAATAGTTCAGCAACGCTTCCGGCAGAATGCCCATTTCGCGGAACGATTCGACGCTCGTTACGCCGTGGCGCTTGCTGAGTTTGGCCCTGTCGGTGCCGAGGAGGAGCGCATGGTGGGCAAACATGGGGATTTCCCATCCGAATTCCCTGTATACCAGCACCTGCCTCGGGGTATTGGCCAGATGGTCTTCTCCGCGGATTACGGTTGTGATTTCCATGTAGTGGTCGTCTATTACGACCGCGAAATTATAGGAAGGCATCCCATTGGAGCGCATGAGGACAAAATCGCCGATGTCTCCTGCTTTGAAGGTGACCGTGCCGTGTATTTTGTCCTGAAAGCGGATCAGTCCGTCATCCGGGGTCCTGAGACGGATACAGGGTCTGCGGCGTGCAGCTTCGAATTCCCTGCGCTCGCTTTCCGACAGATTCCGGCAGGTACCGGGATATTTCGGGGCGATCCCGGCGCGGAGCATATCCTTCCGGGATTTCTCCAGTTCCTCATCGGTGCAGTAGCAATAGTAGGCCTTCCCCTGCTCCATCAGTTCTGCTGCATGTTTCCTGTAGAGCTCCAGGCGCTCGGACTGGCGGTATGGGCCGTGCCTTCCTGGCTTATCCGGGCCTTCATCCCATTGCAGGTCCAGCCATTGGAGTCCCCTGACAAGTTGGTGTTCGAATTCGGGCGCGGATCTCTCTACGTCCGTGTCCTCGATTCGCAAAATGAAGGCTGCCTCGTTTTGCAGGGCAAAAAGATAATTGAACAGGGCGGTGCGGGCATTTCCGATGTGAAGGCGTCCTGTCGGGCTGGGGGCGAACCTGACTCGTTCCTTCCTCATTTCGCCGATTCCTCTATGAGCACCACTGCATATGCCGCGATTCCCTCTTCACGGCCGGCAAATCCCAGCGTCTCGGTGGTCTTGCCTTTAATGTTGACACAATCGACGGGTGCGCCGATCCGTTCGGCAATCTTCGCTGCCATTTCGGGGATGAAAGGCAGGAGTTTGGGCCTTTGCGCCACAATCGTGCTGTCGATATTGGAGACGTTGTATCCCCGCTCCCGGAGAAGATCCGCTGTTCTCTGGAGCAGTATCATGCTGGATATTCCTTTGAACTCGGGACTGGTATCCGGGAAATGCCGGCCTATGTCGCCCAGGGCCGCGGCCCCGATCATTGCGTCGCATATGGCATGGAGAAGCACGTCGGCATCGGAATGACCGAGAAGCCCCAATTCGTGCGGAATCTCAACTCCGCCGAGGACTAGGGGACGTCCGGGGACAAGCTTATGTACGTCGTATCCAAACCCGACCCGCATCAGTCTTCCTTCCTGTTTTTGCGGGAGAGGAACCATTGAGCCCACTCCAGGTCATCGGGAGTCGTTACCTTGATGTTTGACCTCTCGCCGTGGACTATAGAGACGGGGATCCCGATTCGCTCAACGAAGGAGGCGTCGTCGGTTCCGGTCCACCCGGATTCGATCGCTTTGGCGTATGCCGCCAGCACGATATCCTTCCGAAAAATCTGCGGCGTCTGTACGAGCCAGATCTCTTGCCTGGAAAGAGTTTCCCGTACCGTGCCGTCGATGCCCCGCTTCACCGTATCGGTTGACGGAACGGCGGCAATGGATGCGCCGGTCCTCCTGGCCGTCTCCCATGTATCGGTTATGAGCCTGTTCGATGCGAAAGGCCGGACACCGTCGTGTATCAGTACCCATTCGCACTCGGAGGGCAGGTTCCTGAGACCGTTATAGACGCTGTCCTGCCGTTCGGCTCCGCCTGCGACAATGGCGATCTGCGCGCTGGGGATTCCGGACTCGGAGACAAGTCTCCGGGCATCATCGATATGCTTTTCGGGAACTATGAGAAAGATGCTCGAAATAAAAGATATATTCGAGAGCGCGATCAGGGTATGGGCCAGTATCGGCTTTCCTGCAAGCTGCAGGAACTGCTTGGGCGTGGTGCCGCCCATTCTTATCCCGCTCCCTGCGGCGGGTACAATAGCGCAAGTCTTCGACATGTCAGCAAGCTTATCAATGGAAAATGAAAAGGGATCCGGAGCAGGTCATAAGCCGGGTTCTGTTCCCTGCACACCCGAAAGCGGGCAGGGGATGATCATTCCTCTGGTCCGACCGTTACCGGCAGGATCTAGCGACCAACCCGAGAGCCTCGGACGGGCAGCCCTCAAACGCTCTCCTATTTGGTCTTGCTCCGGGTGGGGTTTGCCTAGCTCCCGATGTCGCCACCGGGACTGGTGAGCTTTTACCTCACCGTTTCACCCTTACCCCACGCGCAAGCGCGAGAGGCGGTCTGCTTTCTGTTGCGCTTTCCTCCTCGTCGCCGAGACTGGGAGTTACCCAGCACCCTGCCCTGTGGAGCCCGGACTTTCCTCCAGCCGCGCTCGCGCACAGCCGGCGATCATCTCCCCTGCTCCGGAATCCCAAGTTTATCCGTCCGGAGAGGATACCTATCCAAGCTATTTTAGCCGGAATTCAGCCTTTATGCAACCCGACTGGCGACAGCGAAGACGGGGTGCGATTAGAACCCATAGGGCATCAGGCAGCCTTTTCCCTCTGTGATGCCCAGTAACTATCCCAATCTCCGTTGGCCCTGCACATTCTTAGATAGAGCATGGATTGAGCGTTTTGCTTTTTCCACCAGAGCCCCGGCAGTTTGAGTCGGTCTGAATAATGTAGCGATATCCGCTTTCCCCCCGAACCGATGGGCAGGCAGGAATCCATCGCACTTTTGTAATCCCAGTTGACTCTTTTCCTTTGAGTCGGATACCTCCGGCAAAGCCGGAGGTATCCGACTCAAAGGAGTCCCTTTTCAGGATTTGCTGTGGATCTAGTATTACTTCTGAAAAGTTCTTTATACACAGCAAGCGTTTTCTTGAAAACCAGCCTTTCATCGAATTCTTCCAGAACCTTCCTGCGACTTTCCCTGCCCATGCGCTGGCGTTCAGTGGGTCTATCACCTAAATACGCAATTGCGTCTGCTAACCTGTTCGCGTTTCGGCAAGGAATTAACAAACCATTAATGCCACCTTCAACAACCTCACGGCATCCAGCTATATTCGTGGTTATCAAAGGGAGTCCGCAGGATGCGGCTTCCAGCAGACTAACAGGTATTCCTTCTCCATAAGCAGAAGGCAATGTGACGACATCAACACTCCTCAAAAGGGCTTTCATATCATGAACATGGCCGAGCATACTAACCTGGCCCTCTCGCTTCCACCTATCCAGCACATCTAATGGTATGGACGCCGGATTTCCGGGGTCCGGCGCACCAGCCAGCACAAACTCATACTTCTTGCCCCGCTTTCTGAGGATTTCTGCAGCCTCGACAAACTCTCGGATCCCTTTCTCCCATATAAGCCGCGCAGCAAGAAGAATTCTAAGAACACCTCGGTCTCCACCTGTTGGGCAATTTTGTGGTCTAAATCGGTCCGTATCCACACCAACGCTACGGATCAGTCGTATCCGATTCTTATTCATGAGTTGAAGTTCATGAAATAGAGAGACATTATCTGAGTTTTGCAATATTAATCGGTTCTCTCCGTCAAACAAGACAATACGCAACATTATGCATAAAGGTAGTTTAATGAGTTTAGCTTTAAGCTCTTGGCTTGAAAAGACATATCCAACGCCATCAATGGCATTGATCTGGGGCTTGCCACTCAAACGGCCTGCAATAGATCCATAAATGACGCACTTTATAGTGAAATTATGCAATAGATCTACGCATTCTGTTTTAAGTAGTCTAGCAATATGAAGAATTAGGCCAATTTCTCTAAATGGGACATAGCTGATACGCTTCATTGGTACAGGCGCGTATCTAAATCCGGCCTCTTCTAAGTATTGAAAGTAGTCTCCAGGAGGCGAGATAAATATAACATCGATTCCATGAGACCGCAAGTATTTAGCAAATGATAGCCTAAAGTTAAAGAGATACCAATCTGTATTAGCGAAAAAAGCAACTTTCATAAATATTTCCTTGTAACTCAATTTACGGTCTTCGAGTAAATTATATTTGTGACTCGAGTTTGCTAATACCTATGACAGGATTTTATTTACATGGATGACCGCGAGACAGAAAGAACTTACCAGTAAATTATGACTCGCTAGCTAGACAGATTTCTTACGTAGACTCCCTTGATCACACAGCTTGATTCCCGACTGCAATTCCCGGAGTCAAATAACAAGGAGGTTTCCAGTGGGATTTCAAGCTTTTTTAGGTTCTATCCTCAGGCAGGCCGTATGAAAGACCGCCTTCCGGCTATGTCGCGCGATTGGATCAATCAATCTGATCGTTTTTCGAGAAGAAAATGGCAAGCGGATCCAGTAAGTTCACCGCCCGCATTCAAAAAGATCCTCATGGGTATGGATTGGAGCCTCACCTGCCGGTCTCTCTAAGATGAATCCGGCCCAATGATCGGCTCACATCTGGCATAGCCGCGAAGTATTGCCAGACTTTTCTTCTACAGTGACCACAGGGTCATGGCCCGCAAACCCGCATGGGCTCTAGGCCGGTTTTTTAAATCATCAAAAATGTAGTGCCACAAAATTTGCTGTTTTAACTTGATTTTCTGTCTAGGTGTCCTTTAATGTTGAAGTGTCCTAAGCAGGGAGACTTCTACATGTTTGCTCGAACGAAAAAATCCGGTAAATACGAATACCTTCAAGTAGTCGAAAACCACCGGGAAGGCTCCAAGGTTAACCAGCGGGTGATTGCAACCTTGGGTCGACTCGATCAAATGCATGC
>JAEZHY010000148.1 GCA_023416335.1 Pseudomonadota bacterium
CAGGAATAGGATTGGCCTGTGCAAAAGCTTTTGCTTCCGAGAGTGCCCGGATTGCGATCTGTTCGCGGTCCCGGGAAAACATCGATGCAGCCCTCCTGAGTTTACCAGGTGCCGTTGGCGTGGCTTCCGATTTAACGAATCCAGACGATGCCGTACAAATGCTCGACAAAGTTGAAAAGCTCCTCGGCCCGATCGACGTTTTGGTAAATTCGGCCGGGGCCGCCAAACGCACGCCACCAGATGAACTTACGCCCGAAAAATGGAAAATGGCGATGGATGCGAAATTCTTTACTTACATAAACGTAATCGATCCCATGGTGAAGCGAATGGCGAAACGGGGTGAAGGCGTCATCATCAGCATTATCGGGAGCGGCGGAAAAGTTGCGACGCCGACGCACCTGGCAGGCGGTTCGGCGAACGCAGCGCTTATGCTGGCAACGGCGGGGCTGGGTACCGCTTACGCCCGGAAGGGTGTCCGCGTCGCAGGGGTAAGTCCCGGCCAGACTGAGACGGACAGAGTGGCGGAAGGGATGAAGGCAGAGGCACGTCTTGAAAATATCAGTGTCGACGAAGCCTACCGGCGCACGGTGGATCGTATTCCGATGGGCCGCATGGCGTCGCCTGATGAGATCGCAAACATGGTGGTCTTCCTGGCATCTTCGAGGGCAAGTTATATTACAGGGGTTACTATCGGGATGGACGGAGGCAAGAATCCCGTTGTTTTGTGATCGGGTTTGCTTCGAACAGAACGTGATTGCCGGCAAGAAAGGATAGGTCCGTGAAAACTCCAATTTATCAAGTCGATGCATTCACATCGGAGATTTTTTCCGGAAATCCCGCTGCAGTGTGTCTGCTGAAAGACTGGATCTCCGATGCAACTCTGCAGGCCATCGCGGGTGAAAATAATTTGTCCGAAACCGCTTTCGTTGTTCGGAAAGATAATGAATTAGAATTGCGATGGTTTACGCCGTCCACCGAAGTCGCGCTCTGCGGACATGCGACACTCGCAAGTGCTTTCGTGATGTTTGAAATGTTGAAATGGCCGCAGAAGGTTGTGCATTTTCAGACTCGCAGGAGCGGCCGATTAAGTGTTGAGAAAAAGGGCGATCTGTTCGAAATGGACTTCCCGTCACGCCCTCCAACCAGCGAGAGATCGGCGGATGAAATTCGCGAGGCAATCTGTGTCCTTCCATTGAAGGTGTTCGGTTCTGAAGAGGATCTGCTCGTGATCATCGAAGACGAGCAGAGTGTCAGGGACCTGAGACCCGATTTCACAGCGCTCGGCGCCCTGCAAGCGCGTGGAGTTATCGTAACGGCCAAAGGAGAGAAAAGCGATTTTGTGTCGCGTTTCTTTGCGCCGACGGTCGGGGTTCCGGAAGATCCGGTTACGGGGTCGTCTCATTGCGTCCTGGTGCCTTATTGGGCGGGAGTCCTCAAAAAGAGCGATCTGCATGCGCTCCAGGTTTCAAGGCGAGGCGGAGAGCTGTTTTGTCAATACAGGAAAGACCGCGTAAGCATTGCAGGCAGAGCCGCCCTGTACCTGGAAGGGACCATTGCTATCTGAGTGTTCGATTGCTTGAAATGTAGTCTGTGGAAGTGGGGCGAGCTTCTCTCCTCAATAGCCCGGCCGTTCCGTGCAGGGCTTGTCTCCGGGGCCGGGAAGTCTTGCCTTTTGACCGCCGGCCGATTCTCCCCTGATGAGGGATTCGATGTCGGGGTAGGGATAGATCGTTACGGCTCCGTGTTCAGCTAGGCAACCTGAGTCGATAGACGGTCCGTATACGCTGTAGTTTACCCTTCCCAGCAGCCTGAGAAGCATCCCCTGCTCAGCGCGATGGTGCGCCGTGTGCGCGATTCTGCGCAGCATGATCCAGGCCCGCGTTCGCGTGACGTCAAAGAAAGGCACCTCGACCTCCCACCATGCCTTGTCCCTCTTCCTGAGAGCGGAAAGCCTCTTTGCACTGTCTTCAGCATAGCGTTTGATGAATTCGAGACGTGTTTCCGGGACGGGGAGCGGAGGCGCACCAACATCGATTTCCAGCATGCTGCAAAACCACCTGTTCTCACTCAAACATTGGTGCACCATGTGTTCGAGTGCATTTCGATCTCTTTTGTCCAACGGGTGAGGCCGAACCGGAAGATCGTCGTCCGTGAACGTACTCCAGACACTGAGGGTTTTAAGTCGTTCCGTGTCGTACGTATTGACGAGGAAGTCATATTCCATATTTCTTCTCCTTCTCCAGGGTAATTAAACTTTCATAAGCAGCCGGAGCAAGCTGTGCAATACAGCAAAAGATAAGAGGTAGAGAAATATCGGTGCGCCGATGTGCAGATAAACATGGAATGCAGAGGATAAAAATCGATTGATACGGCGGGGATTTATCTATATCCTGATTACTGCGGGTATGATTTTTGCTCTGATTTTCACGATGTCTTAACAAGGGGGAATAATATCAATCACATCCGGCTGCGCTGCTTGTGAGAGCAACGGGGAGGCTGGGATGCTCTCATGTGATTGCAGCGCAGTCAGTCGCAAAAGCAAAGGAGATACCAATGAGACGGTTACTGGCAACCGGTAAGGCGCTCCTTATTCTGTTCATTCTCTTCCTCTCTTCATCCTTCATACAGACGGCCGAGGCAGCGTCATTCATCGTAAACAGCACAGCAGATACTAACGATGGAAGCTGTACTGCCCTGAACTGCACACTCCGTGAGGCAATCAACGCCGCGAATGCGAGCGGCAGTACAAGCACAATCACCTTCAATGTGAGCGGGACGATTACCCTGAGTTCTGCATTACCGCAGGTCACCAATACGGCGGGCCTGACGATCAGCGCTCAACCCCGTCAAGTAAAAATCAGCGGCAATAATTCGGTCCAGATATTGGATGTCGCATCCGGGGCAAGACTCACCCTGGATGGTCTTGCACTGGTCAATGCGAACACTCTAGGCAGCGGCGGAGCGATCAACAACAAGGGACTCCTGACTGTGACACGATGCACCTTCGGGAACAATCATGCAAGTATTGGCGGTGCCATCTACAGCACCATCACGACCACGGAAAAGACCTGGAATGTCAGCACGAGCACGTTCTACCAGAATTCCGCCACTACGGGCGGCGGAGCGATCCACCATGGAAGCGGCACAGCCAATATCACCAATTGTACCTTTACCGGCAACAGTGCCCCAAACGGTGCTGCACTCGTTAACGGAAGCGGGTGGGCGATGAACGTCTATTACAGCACGATTGCCGGCAATGCGGCCTCCGCCGGTGCAATTGTTCAGAACGCCAGCGGTGCTCTGGCGCTTTACAGCACCATTGTGGCCAATCCCGCGGCCGCTGCGAATTGTTCGGCGTCGATCCAAAACGCCGGCAATAATCTCGACAGCGGCAGTTCGTGCGGGTGGGGTTCGAACAGCGGTTCGCTGAGCAATGCAGACCCGCTGTTGCGCTCGTTGGGGAACTATGGAGGTGCTACGGATACGATCGCTCTAAGACGTGCCAGTCCCGCCATCGATGCCGGCAAACCGGCGGACTGTCCGGCAACCGATCAACGCGGAGTTACACGTCCCTTTGGAACTGCGTGTGACATGGGCGCATTCGAATATACTGGAGATACGTCTTCGACATTGCCGGCAATGGATCTTCTGCTGAATGACTGATCGAAACGGGGGCTGCTGTTGATATAGAGTAGTATGAGTCTATCTTAGCGGGTCCAGTCAACCGAGGCGGTTCGCTGTCTCTGCCTGCCGGTCGATCGAACTTTTCTGCTCGATCATGCCGGAAGCCGTTACTGCCACCGTGGGTGGCTGGCTTTTTTTCTCTTTCGGCATTATCATGCCGACCGTAATGTTCTCGTTCAAATAGAATTGCCAAGGAAACCCATTACGCTGCAGTGTAACCAGACAAATCATTGATGGTAAGGAGCGGTTGGTGTTTTTGCGGTACTCGCTGGACCGCAACGGGGGATTGCCATGAAGAAACTGGTTGAAATGCTCACAGGCCTGGTTCTGATGATCCTTGGCTTCCCGCTGATTGGAAACCACCCGTTTGCGGGCGCCATTTCATTGGTTACGGCCGGACTCATTTTCCTGGATGGCTTTTCGGGGCTGATGTAGAAAAGAGACTGCCGGAGAACCACAAACAAATGCGGCAGTGATCGCCCGAGACCATAGCCGCTGTGCGCAGCATGAGTTTGAAGAGAATCAGGCAGGTGTACAGCGATGGACGACCGTGGCAGGAATCGCCACGGTACGTTCACATTTATGCAGCTATTTTGTAAAGTATTGCAGGATATAACTCCCGGCCAGGAAGGTGATGAGAACACCCAAAATCAGTTTAAGGTACTTTTGAGGGACATACTTCTGGAGCCTGGCTCCGCAGTACATCCCGGCAAAACCTCCAGCCCCGAAAAGAAATCCCAACAGCCAGTCCGGAGAAACCGCCATACCGCTTTTTACCGGAATGACACTGTAGAAGAAGACGCCTGCAACCGAGGTTATAAATGTGCCGAGAAGGGCTGCACCTGCCACGGTATAAACCGGCAGGTGGAACACGGCCACGCAGAATGGGGCGATAATGGCGCCGCCGCCGATTCCGTATGTTCCTCCGATGATCCCCACTACAAAGGCCAGCAGGAACATCCCCATGGTGCTGAACGAAAAACGTTGTCCCCAGAACTCATACTTCACGCGAGAAAGAGTCCAGGATATTGTTTTGACTTTCGCTTCCGGAGGCAGTCCCGCCGAGAGGACGCCTTTTCCCGATGACTTGCCGGAGAGAGGCGACCCGGCCAGGGGTCTGCCGGAGATCGAGACTGTTCCTGCCTCGGAGGCGAGGCTTACCTGCGCATGCGAGGCGAGTCTGTTCTGGTGGGCCTCTTTGAGTTTCTTAATATGGGCATTGAACTTTTCTTCGAGGGCTTTCATCTCCTTCTTTCCGCGCTGGGAACGCGCCGTCATCTCATAAAGAAGGCGGATTCCGATATAGAGCAGCACGCAACCGACGAAGAGCTTGAAGGATTTCGGGTCAGGAAGGTAAAGGATCCTCAGGTAATAACCTATGAACACACCGGGAAGCGTTCCTACAATCACAACCCAGGTCAGGGGCCAAGCCATGCGGCCTTCTTTTAAGTATCGGTAAACGCCGCTGGGGATAGCCACAATATTGAAGACAAAGTTTGTGGAACTCACTGAGGGTGAGGTAAATTGGAGGAAACTTACCTGAAACGGGAGTAGAAGGAAAGCACCTGAGACCCCTCCCATGGAAGTGATCGTGGAAACGATGAAGGCAACCAGGGGTGGTAAAAATACCCAAGTGTCCACACCTGAAACAGGAAAATGCGCATAAAGGAAATCCGGAAAATCCATACCACCTCGCTATCAGAATATTACACGAACTCGAACAGATGAATCACACCAAAGCGGGTTCTATTCGGTCTACTCTCTCGTCTGTTTAAAACCATCGGGCAAGGAAAAACTTGCGGTCTAAAGCGAAAAAACTGCATCGGCAGGAATTATAATTCTGCAATTCGGAATGAGACTTGGCCTGAGCCGCGTAAAACGGGTGCCTGTTCATCTGAGGAGGTCGTCCAGCCGGAACAGATCAGGAGGATCGCTTTCCTCGAGGGAATATTTTTGGAGGTGCCTCGCTACGTCGAGCGTGAGTTTCTGAATAAGGTAGGCGTCGGGTACATAGACGACCGCACACGCGCTGCTGTTGTGTGAAGTAAACGGGATATCTTCGTGAATAAAGAACTGCTGACGCACCACTCCCATATCGTACAGCCTTCCGGCAGTTCGCGTTCAAACCATCTCGCCAATTTGCCGGTTCCGCGGTCGGAATCCGGGTTGTCGGTATCGTCAAAACCAACGTAGGTTCGAATCATTCCAGGGTTAATCCTCAAGTGGAAAAAGATGATTTTGGGTATTGCCAGATCCGGAGGTGCTTCCGACCGGCATGGCGGCTTTGGCAGGCCACCTTCTATGCCGGTTTTGACATAACAATCGGGAGTTTAACATTGCTGAATGATGAGTCAACCTTGAATAACGGCGGACGGTGTTCAATACGTTAAGCATGAATCAGTACCGGACAGGGAATTAGAGGCTTCTCACGATGCCGATGTCATGGTTCGGATAAAAGGAGGGAAGGTACGGTTCGATGCAAAGATGGTGTAGCGGGCCGCGGCGAAACAATGCCGGGGGCTCGAGTCTCTTAGAGGGAGGGCATGCACGCCGACTTTAGGATCGGCGTGCAACCCCGTTAAATCACCTGCTTCCAACCGAATTAGCGCCCGATTGAAAGCGCCTGGGCTTCGACGGCACAATCCAGGGGAGACCTGGCGCCGGCTGCGCGAGCCGCTTCGATCTCCTTGCGTGCGAGTTCGAGTTGAGCCCTGAAGACCGGATCCGCGTGGAGACGGCTTACCGTCAATGCACCGACAAGACGGCCTGCCTCTATGTCGCTTTTCCAGTGGACGCCGCAAATAACGCGGCTGTCTCCGAAAGCCAGTCCACGGGCTAATATGGCGTCTGCGCGGTCCGGTGCAATCTCCGTAAGTACAAGGGCCCAGGCCCATCCGATCGAGGCATGCCCCGAAGGATATGAATCGTCTTTATGCGTCTCGCCGGGCGTGCAACTCGCATCGCCATGAGCCAGGTACGGGCGCTTGCGCTTGTAAAGATCCTTGGCCTTGTCGTTGGCCCGGCTGGCATCGGCCCTTACCCGACGAAGCAGAATGTTGAGGTGCGGTGTTGCATCCTGTGAAATCGGCATCCCCAGAACACAGGAGAAAGTGGAGGCTGCATTCGGAAAGGTCAGGTCCGCATCCTTTGTTGCCAAAGCCCCGCGCGGTGTTTCCTGCAGCCTGCGGCCTGACTGGTATGCATCCTCGTCTGCCGCTATTGCAGGACTTCCGGGAGCGGGCGGCGGCGGCAAAAAAGTCTGGCTGTTTGGAAGCTGTTCCGGCTTCAAATAGCCGATTACATAGCCAGGGCGTCCTCCGGAGAGTGCATCGGGAGATGTCGGGGGGACTGGTACCGGGGTCGTTGCCGCCGCGCAACCGGCGAGCATCATAAATGCCAGGAATACCGAACCAATTCTAAGTGAATGCCTGCTCATCAGGGTTCCCCCTCCTCTTCTGTGGTGGCCGAAATTCTTCGGAAGCTCCCGTATCCTGTGCATTTACTGAATATCACCTTACAGTGTGTTTTGCCAGCCAGTGATAAACGAGGGCCATCTTTGTCAGCCGGATATCTTTTGAGAAGAAGCGGAATATGGTAAAATTTTATTTATTTGCCTCTCCATGGGGGTCTCAGATCAGAGAAGCGGTGCTGTTGATCTCCTTTGCGAATAACTGCTTCCTGATGGAAGTCGCAGCTTCGGGCCCGTATTCACAACTATGGAAGGGATAAAGAATTGAGGATGAGTGAATTGGGTCTCCTTTTGGCGGTGGTTGTTTCAGCAGGCTTGATTATGTGGTTTGCATCCCGTCTGTTCCGGAGACGATACGGAAGAGTTTCAGCTCAGTCGGGAACCGGGAATGCGAACGAAACAGCAAACGATGCCGCAGCGCGTGCTCGAAAGATAGTGGTTGATTTTCAAAGTCCTGCAAGGCCTCTTCAGGCGGCAACACTCAATGAAGAAGAATACCGAAAAGTGCTGCTGGTCCAGACCATAGCAGATGTAGCTCCACAAATACTGCCGCAGATGGAGGAATCCGAGCTGAAGGAAGAAGAGCGGCCGGAGCAGGGGATGGTTCGCGTCTGCGAGCAGATTCTCGAACACCTGCCGGCTGCATATCGGCGTCTTGCCGCAGAGCCGATTCCCTGGAAACGATTGCGCCTGGTTGTACCGCTTTTGGCTCTTATGCTGGGCGGCCTCAGCAATATCCTGTCTCCTCTCGGCCTGGACAAGTTCCTCGGACCGGCTCGGACGATTCACGTTTTCGTAAATCCAATCGTCCTTCTTATCCTCTGGAATATTTTAGTGGTTGGCATTTTCGTGATATTGCACCGCAGACCAAAAGCAGATCACCCCGAGGGCCGCTTACCGCTCCCGAAATCCCAATCCGCCTCGCAACGTAAGTTGCGGCCTTCAGTGGAAACGGATCTGCCGTTCGCGGCAAGAATCATCCTCAAGCCTGTTGTGAAGCTATGGACCATTGCTGTGGACCCGATGATAAGTGAAGGCAAGAAATCGGCAGCCCACGCGAGAATTGCCGGATTGTTCCTTGCACGCTATTTTGGAGCATTCCGCAGCCGGTTTACAGAGCGGGCAAAAGCTATCATGCACTTGTCGGCGATCTGCCTCGCCGGGGGTGCTATCATCGGGATTTACTTTCAGGCTGTCGTCTGGGATTACTCCTTTTTCTGGAAAAGCACACTGATCCAGTCCCCCGAATATAGAGCGGTGATTATTCGTGTCCTTTTCTGGCCCGCAGCAGTAATCTTTGGTCAGACATTCCCGAACACAGAGACCATAGCGGAGATGGCAAACTGTTCCGGCGTACCTGGAGCGATCTGGATACACGTCTTTGCCGTAACATCGGCAGTCTACATATTTTTACCGCGGCTATTTCTGATGAGCAGAGCCGATTCTCAAGCCGAAAAGGCCTCTGACTCCAAGACAATCGAGATTGATTTCATTTCGATTAGAGATCGGGAAGAACTGGAAGATTCCAGTTCTCTCCAGCTTGGGACATTGTTTGAGCGGCCTTCACGTGGACATTTCACAGAAAGCGTTACTCTGGACTATTTTACCCTGGATAGCGATGCGATTTCGGTCCTTTTGTCGCTGCAGGCGGCGATGGTCGAATCGGATATCAGGAACACATGCGCAGGCGGTTGGCTGGGTGACGGGCTAACGCCAAAAAGGAAATGGTACACAGGATGGCTGAAAGCGACGGCTGAGGCCCTCCGAACCCTTCCGGTAGGGGTTCGGCCGGTCTTGTATCCGACTGAATCTGTCGATTTTCAAACAGTACTTGCGAAAATCCCACGGTCCTCAAATCCATTTGTCCGGGAACTGATCTTATTGGAATTGGCCGCCTTTGAGCCTTACCGGCCCTTCACCGCCGGAGGGAAAGGGTGGACCGGGAAGATTCGCGACCTTGGTAAAAGCACGCCTTCTATTGGCGCGGAAATCGTTGACCAGTCATTGCGAAATGCATGCGATAAGCTCGGATTGCCGCAAAGGCAGGGAGCCGTGTTGCGATCCGAAGTGAGGAACGTAAGTCGTTCTCTTTCGGGGCATTGGAAAAGAATCGCTGTTATCGCTGGAATCGGCACGGCAGCCGGTGCACTAACCTTCGGCGTAGCCGCCCCGATCATAGGTTGCATTATCGGTCATTCCATGGGGCTTGCCGGAGTCGCGGCGGTCAAGGCAGGCCTCGTTGCCCTGGGAGGCGGTGCGGTCACTTCCGGTGGGATGGGACTGGCGGGGGGAACTGCCGTGATCTTCGGCGGAGGAGCTTTGCTCGGAATGGGTGTCGCCGGTTCCGTTGCAGATTCGGTCAATCCTGAAAATGCTCTTGTGCAGGCCGTGAAGATACAGGTTTTCTTGAGACACGCTGTGGCTAAACACGAAAACGGGTGGCAAATCACCGGGAATGTAATTTCGCAGCTCAGAAACTCGATCGCAAGAATGGATGATGAACTCAGGAATTCCCGCCTCGATCCGGACACCGACAGTCGGCGTATCGCCGAACGAGAAGAGGTTGTAAAGATTCTCCGGACGTGCCTGGAGCGTTGTGAGAGAAGATATGCAAAACAGGTGCAGGTAGCTCCGGGAGAACAGATAATCTGAAATCTTGAGCCGGCGTGTACGAATGGGCTTTTTTTATAATCCTGCCAAAACGCAGAACTATTGAACCACCCACACGGTACAATTCCTGGCGGTCCTGACGATCTTCCCGGAGATGCTTCCGAATAGAAATTCTTCTTTATGCGACAGTCCTTTTCTTCCTACCACCAACGTGCTGTACTCCGTACTATCTCTTTCCGCCAGTATGCATTCGGCCATAGAAGGACAGTATCGGGTGGTGGAATGCGTTGATACGTCTTTTGGGTCAAATCCGGCAGCGATCAGAATGTTTCGATACTTGTCGAGCATCTGATCGACCTGCTGACGGTACTCATCGTACCATTGCTCCTTGTCGGCTTCTTGTGGAAAAAAGTCTTCTTCGGGCTCCCGAATAACATGCAACACAGTGACCTTGAATCCTTGAATGCCGCCGAGGAGTTCAGCAACATAAGTTACTGCGCGCTCGGCATTTTGAGATTCATCGACAGCAATCAAAATATTGCGGTTGACTTCGAGGCTCATTTCGCTCAAGTCCTTTTAAAGGTTGATTGTACCTCACGGAGATCGTCGAGTAACTGATGCGTGTGATCATAAAAGACGTTAGCTCCCTTTGAAAAGTGCATCAAGATACGATTCAGGTTATCGGGAATGTAGGGATAAACCTTTTTAAGGTTTGCGATTCTATTGTTGAAGACTATATTGACATCACCTTCTATCATATAATCAATCGAATGATGATTGGTTCTCTTTAAATCCTGGTATACAATATCGCCCATGCCGACCAAGTACATCAAGACATTTCCAAGTCCGAACAGGTCATATCCATACATGTTTTCACGATGCCTAAAATTATAATCATAATCGATCCATCTGTACTGATCGCTCTCCCTGTCGATGAGAATATGGTCCCTTCGGATATCCCCATGCTTTTCACCATGGTCGTGGAGGAAGCGAATCGCTTCGACGCATACAATGTAATTATCCAATATGCTCGGGAAACGTTGGTAAAAGTACTCCTCGTGGTTTATGGACATTGCGATGCGGCGAATGTGTTCGGCTAAAGAGATTCCATAAATAAAATCAAGAACGCGGACGACATTTTCATGATCGTCCTGGACGGAATAGCCCTGCATGAAATTGGGTCGGCCTTGAACGAGGTTGAGTATGCGTGCTTCTTTTCGAGGACTCCGATAACATTCAAATTCTATATCACCGATACGGGCGTTGAATTTTTCAAAAAATACGAACTTAATTATTTTAGTCATTCCCGACAATAAGTCGATTGAACGCTTGACCCAGAATTTTTCCTCATCATCGAGGCCGAATCTCCCTTCTTTCGCATTGTGGCGAATGAGGAAAGGACTACCTTCGAGGACTACGATGTCTCCATATTCGACGCGAAAAAAATCGGTCGTATCTTTATGTACTTTGATGCGGCGGGAATCCGCATGGGGCAGCCACTTTGAAGCGAGTTCCAGTAGCGAGTCCCGGGAAAAATCTGAGGAAGTCATGTTGAATCCAATTGTTCCAAAATGAAGGATACTCGGAAGATTCAGGATTTTGCATGTCTTTTGGAATATATGATATTCGATATTGACTTGCAATGAAACGGCTAAACTGGGGAGTTCTTTTTTCCCGATTGTGTGTAAAAGGTCGATTGGATAGAGTTGTCGAAAAAATATGAGGGAGGGTTTGCAGGCCGGCGTTGCCGGCCTGCAAACTTATGGAAGTGCCGCGACTCTATTTCGCCGTGGTCAGGGCTTTTCTTGTTTTGAGTTGGAGCAGATAAAAATCCTTCGCATGGACGATATGGGTGGCTGCGAGTTCATCCAGCTTGGCCAGGTCCTTCTTCTCGAAAGCCTCCACGAACTGGTCGTGTTCGTAGAGCACCTGATGCACGATCCTCTGTGAGGACCAGGAGGAATGACGCAGAATGTGACAGCGTGCGCGCAACTGGTTTATGATCTGGATGAGGGTCTGGTTGCCTGCCAGGTTGAAGATGTAATCATGAAAAGTTGCGTTCGATGCAATCATCGATTCCAGGTCTTCGGCTTCGAAACTGGTCCTGATGTGCCTGGACATTCTCTTAAGAGAGCGAACGTCGGCCGGTTTCATATTTAGACATGCAAGCCGTGTGGCCAGAGTCTCAAGATTGATGCGGACCTGAAATATTTCCTCGATTACCTCTTCTTCCAGATTGCTGACCATGGCGCCTTTATAGGGAACCATGGTGACGAGTCCCTTCGTCTCCAGGATTTTCAGTGCATCTCGTATCCAGAATCTGCTCACATTGAGGGCGCTTGCCAGGTTGAGTTCGATCAGCCTCTCGCGGGGTTGAAACACGCCGGTGAGGATCATACTCTCCAACCTCGCCACCAGACTCTCAAATTCAATCTTGGGATTTTTCTTTTGACCGTCCATACCCTCTCCGTCCCCTCGGTTATCTACCGGTTTTGGCACCGGACCTTCCTCCGGTGTTTCTTCACCATTTATGATCTTTTGCATTTTGGAGCAAGATATTCGTGAGTTCCGCGCCGGAAAAAAACCGTTGACAAGTGTCAGCAATCTCGTCTACCATATTGTTAACAATTTGTGAAACAAAATATTTCAACCCTCGGAAAATTGTGCGACTTATAGTGCCGGGAACGTTCTGCGTGCGGTTTGAACGTCTGGTTAATTTTTAAGTATATTCGATGTCCAAACGGCCGGCAAGCAGTGCCTCGGGATAGCTGTTCAGGGAGACCCCGGGCGCGACGGGCGGGGATCGGGTACAGCGGTTTGGAATTGATTCCCGGGTAAGAAAAAGTTTTCTGAAAATCAGTTGAGACGAAAAGAGTAATGCAATGCTGATCTCCTCCCCCCTGGAAATAAAGGGACGTAAGTTTTCGAACCGGACTGCCCTGTCCCCCATGGTTCCGAACTGTGCGGGCGAGGATGGTTCCGTTTCCGATGCATACCGAAGCTTTTACGTGGCACGTGCCCAGGCTGGTGTTGGATATGTCGTTTTGGGCGGCGTTTATGTTCACGAAGACGGCAGAGGGTTCCGGCGTCAACTGGGAATATACTCGGATTCGCTGAAGCCGGGACTCTCCGAACTGGCGCATGCTGCCGGCAGACACTCACGCATCGGTGCGCAGTTGAGCTTCAAGAGCCTTCAGAAGCTTCCCGAACATTTTGCGTTGGGTGAAATCGAGAAATATCGAAAAGCTTTCGGCAAGGCTGCTATACGGGCTAGGGAATGTGGATTCGATGCAGTCGAATTGCATGCCTGCCATGATTATTGGCTCAATTACTTCCTTTCGCCTCATTTCAACCATCGAACCGACGAATACGGTGGGTCGCTGGAAAACCGCTTCAGGCTACTGCGTGAAGTAGTCGAGTGGGTCAGGGCGTCCGTCCAGGAGAGTATTCTGCTGGGAGTGCGGTTGAGCATGGAGGAGTTCGTTCCCGACGGATTGACTCTTGAGGAAACTTTGCAGGTCGGGAAATGGCTGCAGGAATTGGGGGTAGATTACATCAGCGCCTCAGGCGGAATCGGTAAGACACAATATCGTATGAGTCCGCCCATGGAGGTATCGCGGGGATCGCTGCTCTACCTCGCGCGCGCTCTCAAAGAAGTTGTTTCGATACCGGTAATCGGCGTGGGAAGACTCGACCGCCCTGATGTGCTCAGAAAAGCAGTTGAAGAAGGGGACGCCGACATTGCGGGTGTGGGCAGGGCCCTAATGGCCGATCCCGAATACGTGAAGAAGACGATAGAAGGCAGAGACGAAGCAATCCGGCCGTGTCTGGCCTGCAACTTCTGCCTCGTATGTCTGCACCGCAATGAGAATGTGCAGTGCGCAGTAAATCCGCTCGTAGGGAGGGATCTTCTCCAACCGGCCCCCCTTAAGAAAAAGACAAAGGTTCTGGTTGTCGGCGGCGGACCGGCTGGGCTAAGTGCGGCAACCTCAGCGGCCGCACGCGGGGCTCGGGTGACCCTGTTGGAAAAGGACGGAGAGCCTGGAGGGTTGCTGAATGCCGCGAAGGTGCCGCCGCATAAGGAAGCCATCCAGGAGCTTATCGATTTTCTCGTCAGGCAGGCAACCGATGCGGGCGTTGAAATCAGGTTGGGTAAGGTCGGCAACGTCGCGGACATCCTTTCTTTCGAACCTGACACGGCCATCATTGCAACAGGAAGTACTTCGATTTCGATCAGGGCTGAGGGGCTCGAAAACAACCCCAGAGTTGTCCTTTGCGAAGATTTGCTTCGTTCCGGACAGGTCCTCAAGGGCGGAAAATATGTCGTTGTCGGTGGTGGCGCAGGCGGGCTGGAAGCCGCCGAGTTCCTCGGGGAACGGGGGGCTGAAGTAACGCTTATCGAGATGATGGAAAATGTGGGGAAGGGCCTCCATGCCACGCGCCTTCATCTGACCCTCGAAAGACTCGATAAAATGAACGCCAAAATAATGACGAAAACCAGGCTTGAATCGGTGGACGGAGGACTCGTCCATGCCCTGGCAGAAGCAGGACCGATTGCCCTGGGGCCGTTCGATCACATCGTCATGGCGGTCGGTTACAGGAGCGAGAAGGGGCCTGCGCAGGCCCTCGATGGAAAAGTGCCGGTTACTGTCGTGGGGGATGCGTTGCAGCCGCGTTCCATCTATGAGGCCGTCAAAGAAGGTTTCGACGCAGCATGTAATCTGGATGCGTAGAGGAAAGGCGGTTTTTGTCGGGGGGCAACCGGCCGCTCCGAATGTTGTGCAGCAGGGCGGCTGTCGTGGCCCGCAGACCCGTGCGTTAGAGATGAGAACTTGAGGGTATCGATGGACCCGGAAGTCAAACCGATACGTCACAGGCTCCTGGACGATATAGAGATTCTCCTGCATGGCGTTCCCTGCAGAAGCAGTCGGGGCTGGCTCGGGTATTGTTCGATCGTTCTTTTTCCTCTGGAAGACGGCTTGGCTCTTTTCGATACCGGCCATTTCAGTGACAGGTTTTTACTGCTGGAGGTCCTGAAAGAGAGAGCCCTGAACCCTTCCGATATTAAATATGTCTTTGTTTCCCACCTCCATTTCGACCACATCCTGAATATCCCTCTTTTTCGAAATGCCTCGCTCAAAGTGGCAAAGGCGGAGGTGGAATATGCTCGTCGGGTTGTTGCGGGTGAGATCGACGATCCTTCCATTCCTGAGAACTGGGAAAGCATACTGGCCGGTCACGAGGTTGAGCTTATCGATGGGGCTGTTCGAATCGACGACAGGACTGAGCTTGAGGTGCTCCCGGGGCACACTCCCGGGGGGCTTGTGGTATACAGGAGGGGGCAGGGAAACGTAGCCATCTGCGGGGATGTGATTAAAAACGCGATGGATGCCGCAGGCGGTGAAGCCACGGCGGTGGGTCTTGATGCCGCTTCCGCGGGGAGCAGCATCCGGCATATTCTCGAAAAAGCTCGTGTTATAGTGCCCGGGCATGATCGTCCTTTTTTCCTGCACAATGATGTGCTCGAGTTTCTGAGCCCGTTCAACTGGCGGATTCGGGGCAACCTGATGCCGGGGAAACAGGATGAGATCATGCTTGATGTGAACCTGCCTCTTGCCGTGCTGGATCTTCCGTGGAGCAGATTCAGCGGGCAATAGAAACCGGGGGCGGGCGGCCTCCGACCGGCGGGAATTAGCTGCATCCCGAATATTTTGGAGAGAATCTGGGTCCACGGATCCCGGCAAAATCCGGTTCTCTCCCGGTTAATGTAAACGGAAGGGTGGTGGTAGTCGAAAGCGCCTTTCCATGTGCCTCAACACACGCCGGTGCAACTGCGTTCGCTTCGAAAGAGAGCCGGGCGCCCCGGCAGTTGGTTACAGACCCAAAAGGAGATTGCCTATCATGATGCAAGGACAGCAGAACTTCGATGTACCTTACGGTTATCGGGCCAAAGTCGGGTTGATTGTCGTAGGTCCCAATTTGAACCCCACGCCTGAAATCTGCCGCATGCTGCCAGGCTACGTTCAGATGCGTGAGACGCGCATTCACATGGAACCGTGCGTCAATATTCAGGAATGCTCCAAATTGAGCCAGCCTCTGGGCGCAGCCGCCGGTGTCATAGCCGAGGGCCTGGTTTCCCCGGTATTGGGTAATAGAAGCGCAATCGCGTTCGCCTGCACGGCGGGATCCCTTGTTGGCGGCCCCGGTTGGGACAAGAAAGAAATCGAAATGATGGAAGCGCAAAGCCGCGGAATCCCGTGCACCACGACGGCAACCGCTGCTGAGGAAGCAATGCGTTTCATGGGATTCAAGAAGATTGTTCTGGCCGGCCCGTATATTAAGGAAATCGACGACAAATTCCGGATCTTCTACCAGGATTCCGGCTTTGAAGTATTGAACGTCGTTGGGCTCGGGATCGAGGACCTGTACGATATTGGCGCAACGAAACCGTCCCAGGCCTACCGGGCTGCAATGGAAGCGGTTGTGCCGGAATGCGACGGTATATTCATCACCTGTACGAATTTCCGGTGCAGCGATGTTATCGAGGAAATAGAGCGCGATTGCGGAAAGCCGGTCGTAACATCCAATCAGGCGACCGCCTGGCACCTGATGCGCCTGCTCGGAATCAACGACGTTGTGGAAGGATACGGCGAGTTGCTGCGCAAAACGCCGAGGACCGCTGTTGCCGCACCGAAGGCTGGAGCGATGAGATGATCCGCAATATCGCCTTTCTGCACACCGTGCCGTTCCTGGTGGATATGTTTTCCAAGCTCGCGGCCGAGAATCTGCCCGGAGTGACCTGTTTCCACATGGTGGATGATGGAATTCTGAAAGAAGTCTTCCGTGATGGAGTAAAAGCGCCCCGGGTCCTGAGGCGGATTCTGCAGCAATCTGTGCTTGCAGGTGAAGCGGGGGCGGAACTGGTCGTTTTCACCTGCTCGTCGACATCTCCCGCCGTTGATTTTGTACGGCCGCTCAGCGATGTGCAAATCATGAAAGTTGACGAACCCATGGCCGAGCGGGCTGTGGAGCTGGGTACAAGAATCGGCGTGATCACCACTGCGGAAACGACGCTCGGGCCCAGTGCGGACCTGATCAAAAAAGAGGCTGAACGCCAGGGTAAGGCAGTCGTCGTGGATGCGCGTCTGGAAGCCGATGCATTCAAGGCGAGAATATCCGGGGATATTGCAGAACACGACCGGATAATAAGCAAGGTCTGCGCAGACCTTGCTGCAAAAAACGATGTGGTAGTTTTGGCTCAGGCTTCGATGGCACATCTTGCCGTGAGCCTTCAGGAGAATATCGGGCGGCCTGTTCTTTCCAGCCCTCCTTTGTGCATGAAGGCCCTGAAGAAGTTGGCCGGGAATTGCTAGCCTGATTTTCCGGCCCGTTGAGGACGACGGCGGGCTGGTCGAACGTTGCATGCTCGTCCTGTTGGGAATGATTGATACACACGTCTTGGGAGCCCTTGCCGGCAAAAACGGTCTGGAAGGGCTCCCTTTCTTTTTGTGCATTTGATTTGACAGTGGCGAGTTGCCAAAAAGTCCTTGACACGAATTCGACAATTTCGTTAATAATGTTGTTAACAATCTTGGCAGATAAGATTGGGCAATCTTTGCGAAATTGAGAGAAAAAGGTACCCTGTGATCCGTAATGTTTGGTAAAAGAAGACCGATACTTGTCGCAAAAGGCGGAATCGGTTGCGGTGTGATTCGTACTCATCTGATTACTATTCGCGTTGTCTTACCCATCTCGGAGCGAAACAAAGGAGGTGACCCTCCGGCAACCTCGCTTTGAAGGCAATTTCGCTCCTGCATCAGTGCAGCTAATTATTCGGCAGATGTGCAACTGCCGCCATATCTGCTCATCGAGGTATGGATCCGTCTGAAAACATTCAACCGCAAGTTCACGAGGAGTAGCCCATGAGAGAGGTTGTAATACTCGGAGCCGCCCGCACCATTGGGGGGCAATTCGGAGGATCGCTGCAATATGTGACGGCCCCTGAACTCGGTGCTGCTGTGGTCCGCGAATCGATCAAGCGCTCCGGTATAGCCCCTGAGGTAGTCGAACAGACCATTTTCGGAAACGCATGGCAGGCGGGTGTCGGTCCTAATGCTGCCAGGCTCAGCGCCGTAATGGGCGGAGTTCCTGTTGAGTCTCCGGCTGTTTCGGTCAATGTTCGTTGCGGATCGAGCATTCAAGCCCTGATTCTAGGCGCACAGGCAATCAAGGCCGGAGATGTGGATACTGTGTTGGTGGGTGGAACAGAGAACACGAGCCAGATCCCTTACGGACTGCCGAGAGCCCGCTGGGGGTACCGAATGGGTAATGGCGAACTCCTTGACCTGATGCATAAGGACGGATTTCGTTGTCCGCTGGGCGGCGGATTGATGGGAGAAATCACGGAGTGGCTTGCCGAAGAACGCGGGATCACAAGGCAGGAGCAGGATGCGTTCGCTGCCGAGTCGCACAATAAGGCCGAGGCTGCCGTCAGGGAAGGAAGATTCCAGGAGGAAGTCGTTCCTGTCGAGATCAAGGGAAGAAAAGGGGACGTAACCTACGTTAAAGATGAGGAAATCTTCCGTACGGGCGTCATACCCGAGTCATTGGCAAAACTGGCGCCGGTATTCAAAAAAGGCGGGACGGTAACCGCCGGGAATGCCTGTGCTCTGTGCGATGGGGCATCTGCTGTGGTGCTGATGGAAAGAAGCAAAGCCAAAGCGATGGGACTGAGCCCGATGGCGTTGTTGCGGGGATATGCCTTTGTCGGAGTCGATCCGAAGCGGTTTGGGATTTCTCCCGTAAAGGCCATTCCCAAAGCACTCGCTCAGGCCGGCCTCGAATTGGGCGACATGGAACTCATCGAACTCAATGAGGCTTTTGCAGCCCAGTATCTTGCGTGCGAGCAGGACCTCAAACTCGATCGGTCCAGGGTGAATGTCTATGGAGGGGCTATTGCTCTTGGACACCCTGTTGCAGCAACCGGTACCAAACTTCTCACCACGCTTCTCTATGCATTGAAAAATCGAAATGCCACATTCGGAACAGTCAGCCTGTGCATAGGCGGAGGCAATGGTGTGGCTGCAGTGGTCGAGCGACTCAACTAATAGAATGAAACAGGAGGGGGACATGCCCGGGAAAAGGATTCTCGTCATTGGTGCAGGAAATATGGGTGCGGGTATCGCCCAGCTTTGTGCCCAGCAGGGGTTCGAAGCAGTTATCGCCGATATAAACATCGATCTTTCGAATGGTGCCAAGGCACGGATAGAGAAGGGACTGCAAAAAAGGGTCGAGCAGGGGAAGATCACGGAAGCCGACAAGAATTCGGTTCTGTCTCGTATTAGTGCATCCGGTGATCTTTCGCCCGCCGCCGGTGCCGACCTGGTTATAGAAAGCGTTATCGAAAATATTGACATCAAGAGGAAAGTTTTTGCGGAACTGGACGGTATCTGTCCTCCCGAAACCATTCTCGCCACCAACACCACCTCTCTCTCGATAAGCACGATGGCCGATGCCACCAAACGGCCTGAAAAAGTTGTCCAAATGCACTTTTTTAATCCGCCGGTAATAATGAAGCTTGTGGAAATCATGCCCGGCAGGCGAACCGCTCCGGAAACAGTCAAAAAGGCCGAAGAATACGCAAGGCTTTTGGGCAAAGACCCGGTAGTCTGCAAGAACGAAGCTCCTGCAGGAATTGTGAGCCGCGTTCTGGGGCAGCTGTTGAACGAAGCGACATGGCTGGTCGCTTCCGGCATCGCAGACCCTTCCGACATCGATAAGGCGATGAAATTGGGAGCCAATCATCCGATGGGGCCTCTTGAATTGATCGATCTGATCGGCCTGGACGTCCACAGGGCCAAGATGCAGACATTGAGAAAATTCCTCGACGACCCCCGTTATCAGCACCCTGAACTGCTCGATCGGATGATCGAGGAAGGTCGGCTGGGCAAGAAAGCAGGCAAGGGATTCTATACTTACGGAGAGGGTAAGTAATGTTCGAAAATATCAAATTCGAGCTGGATGGTCCAATCGCTGTACTGACGATAAACCGGCCTGACAAGAGAAATGCCGTCAATAACGCCACTGTCGAAGAGATGGACAGGGCGTTATCGGAGCTGGAAAAAAGCGGGGAAGCACGAGCTCTTATTCTCACCGGCGCCGGCGACAAAGCATTCGTTGCGGGGGCGGACATCTCCGAACTGGCCAGGCGTGATACTTATCTGGGGCGTCTTGAAACCCGGCGCCGCCAGGAAGTCTATTCGCGGATAGAGGGTCTGGAAATTCCTTCCATCGCGGCGATAAACGGCTGGGCGTTGGGAACGGGGCTTGAACTTGCGATGGCGTGCACGATGCGTGTCGTTTCCAGTACCGCTCAGCTTGGGCAGCCGGAGGTGAAGCTGGGTATCATTCCGGGAGCGGGCGGGACACAGAGGCTACCTCGGCTCGTCGGCATGGGACGCGCTATGGAGATGATCCTTACTGGAGACCCTGTTACGGCGGAACAGGCGTTGTCCATGGGGCTGGCAAACCGTGTTGCAGCTCCCGAATTCGTAATGGAAGAAGCGAAAAAGCTCGCCCTGGCAATAGCGAAAAACCCCAGGATGGCAATCCAGTACGCCAAGGATGCGGTGCTCAGGTACAGCGAGAGTTCGATTTCCGCAGGTCTGGCTCATGAGTCCTACCTGCACGCGCTCTCTTGTGGTACCCAGGATAAGAAGGAGGGTGTTTCGGCTTTTCTCGAAAAACGCAAGGCGAACTTTACGGGAAGGTAGATCTGGTATCGGTTTGTCATGGATCGGATTTTGAATTTGCCGGATGCGGGTCCGAATACTCACATGGGCCTTTCGCAATCCACTGCTGCTTCCAGATGTGAGGGGGGGAACGAATGGATAAACTCACCTACGGGTTGGTGTTAACTCTGGTGGGAATGGGAGGAACGCTGCTGGGGCTGTACATAATTGTAGTTGCAATCCAGCTGCTCAAGCGTGCTTTCCCTTATCGAAAAGAAGAGGAAGAGGAAACGAGTAGAGGAGGCGCCACATGCTCGGCTTGATCCAATCAGGCCTCGGCGGCCTGCTCATGGGCTTTGGTGAACTCACTATCGCAAACTGTATTATGATCGCGGCCGGTTGTTTGCTTCTCTACCTTGGGATAAGAAAGGAATGTGAACCGCTCCTTCTGGTGCCGATCGGATTTGGCGCCATACTCGTCAACATTCCTCTTGGCGGCATGATGGGCGAAGGGGGGCTGTTCAAAGCTTTCTACGAGTTCGGCGTTATAACCGAAATCTTCCCCTGCCTGATTTTCGTCGGTATCGGTGCAATGACCGATTTTGCTCCTCTACTGGAAAACCCGAAAATCCTGCTGCTTGGCGCGGCCGGCCAGTTCGGAATATTCCTCACACTGCTTTTGGCGCTGGGTCTCGGGTTCGATCTGCTCGATTCCATCGCGGTCGGAATCATTGGGGCATGTGACGGGCCGACATCCATATACGTAACCTCCAAGTTTGCGCCGCATCTCCTTGGGGCAGTGTCCGTGGCAG
>JAEZHY010000244.1 GCA_023416335.1 Pseudomonadota bacterium
GCAGAGCGGCGCAGGGGGTGTGGGGGCCACCGGTCCCCACGCTATTTGGATCCTTCTTGAACACAACTCCGTATGAGTGCGAGAAATCGGCTACAAGAGAAACCCGGTTTCGAGACGGCGCGAAACCGGGCATTGAGGAGTGAGCTGCGACTCGCAAGTAAGTCAATGGCTCGCACCATTTTCTAACTATCGGCATAGCCTGTCACAATACGTCGAACTATTGATTTTTAGGAGATTCCAGTACCTGCTCTGCTACTCATTTCGGGTCCGTCCGTTGGGCCGCCCGGCAAAGACTTCATCGATCAGCCCATAATCTTTGGCCTCCATGCCCGACATGAAAAAATCCCTCTCGGTATCACGCTCGATTTGTTCAAGCGGCTTTCCTGAATGACTCATCAATATCCCATTAAGCTCCTCACGCAACTTCAGGATTTCTTTTGCCTGAATTTCCACATCGGTTGCCTGCCCCTGGAATCCACCCATCGGTTGGTGGATCATTATACGCGCATGCGGCAATGCAAAGCGCTTCCCTCGTTCTCCAGCGGCAAGCAGGATCGCCGCCATGCTGGCAGCCTGTCCCATGCATATGGTTGAGACTTTCGGCTTTATGTACTGCATCGTATCATATATGGCCAATCCTGCGCTCACCACACCGCCGGGGGAGTTTATGTAGAAGTGAATTTCCTTGTCGGGATCTTCGGACTCAAGAAAAAGCATTTGGGCGATAATTACGTTAGCTATATCGTCTGAAACTGCCGTCCCGAGAAATATGATCCTGTCCCTGAGAAGCCTGGAGTAAATGTCGAATGCACGCTCCCCTCGACTGCTGTGCTCAATGACGACCGGAATGAGTGACATTTTTCTGGTTCCTTTATGGGTTCCTCTGTTGCAGTGTGTTAAAGCATATTGGACCGAAATTCGGGGGAACTAACCTTCTTCAAGAAAGCCCCCGGCCTACAGCTTAACTTAGCGAGATTCGCCAAAAAGCTGTGTACTTCTACTGCTCTCGCCGAGTTGGCGTCCGCAATCTCGGAAGGAGGGACTCCTACAAGGTCCATGCCAGAGTTTTCAATGCAGCTTACTTCTGAAGGCTCCAATTCCGGGTAAATTCGGAATGCAGGAACACAACACCTCCGTCCGGGTCCTTTCAGGGTACATTCTGTTCCCTCCATATTCATTGCCTCGCGCGGACCGGGTCACGACGGAACCAATCAGTGCTGGGGTTTACCCACCATCTCGCGCTTACATCCGAGAAGTCCAGTGGAAGCAGGACGCCTTCTCTAATCAGTTCCTCGGCTGCATTATCGAATTCCTGTTCGGTCCCGCCCCATATTTTTCGTGACAGAGCCAGAGTCGGGGACTGATCGTTATCCAGCATCGTGCAAAGGAGTATATACAGGGAAGTCGCCAGGGTGCTGAGATTCAAATGGAAGATGGTTCGATCCATGAACGAATGGGAAGTATGCATATTTATCTCCTTTCGCGATCGGTCGCGCTATTCCCGCGGCAGTTCCTAATCGCGGGGATCCGGATCAGGCGGATTCCGTTTGAGGAAGGCTAGAGCACTCCTTCCAGAAGGGCTTCCACTTTGACCATCAACTGGTCGTCCGTATAATTGGCAAGCTCGATAGCCTTGGCCGGACATTCAGACACGCATGTACCGCACCCCTGGCATAGAGCCTCGTTAATTTCCGAAACACCATCTACGATTTGCGGAACCCCGTAGGGACAGGTTCGAACACAGACCAGGCAAGCGGCGCAGAGTTCCGGATGCACTTTTGCCACTATGCCTCCGATCGTCTGATCCCTGGCAGCGAGGAAAGTCCCTGCCCTGGAAGAAGCCGCCAGAGCTTGAGCGATGCTCTCGGAAATAAGTTTGGGACCGTGCGCCATACCGCACATGAAGATACCTTCAGCGGCAAAATCCACGGGCCGGAGCTTTGCATGGGCTTCAGTAAAGTACCCGTCCGTGCTCCTCTGAATTTTCAACATGGACGAAAGCTCATGGTTATCAGCGGCCAGGGTCGCTGCGCTGAGGATTACGGCATCGGCCGGCATCTTGATCGCACGATTGAGGACGTGATCGGTGAAAAGGACGGAGAGTCCGGCGCCGTTCGCACTCACTTCGGGTGGGTTCTCAATGCTGTAGCGGGAGAAGAGGATTCCTTCCCGCCTGGCCCGAGTGTAGTAATTCTCCAGTTGGCCGTAAGTGCGCATGTCTCGGTAGAGAACCAGGATATCCATGTCCGGATTGAGCTTTTTCAGCTCAAGGGCATGTTTCACCGCACTCTGGCAGCAGATTCGGCTGCAGTTCGGGTTCTCCTGGTTCCTCGACCCGACGCACTGGATCATCACGGCCCGATTCCAGGCGGCAATTCTTGATGGTTCGGACTGTATCGATTCCCCCAATTCGAGTTGAGTCATCACTCCGTCATGGTCACCGTAGCCGAACTCGATTGGCCGGTATTCGCGGGCTCCGGTTGCAAGGATGATTACACCGTGGTTGATTTCCCTGCTCCAACCGCTTCCGCTCTCGACGCGAGTGATGAAATTGCCCTTGTAGCCGGAGAAACCGCAAACGCGGGCATTCGTAATAACCTCGATCCTGCTGTTGTGCATGACCTCTTCGATCAACCTCGCCAGAAAATTCCGAACATCTCCGCCCTCGATCGTATGGGAAATTCTGCGGGAGATCCCTCCGAGTTCCTTTTCCTTCTCGAGAAGCGTCACATTGAAACCTTGCCGAGCAAGGCCCAGTGCCGCAGTGAGGCCGGCCACCCCGCCTCCGATCACCAATCCGCTCTGGATAATATCCAGCGGGCGCTCGAATAGAGGGTCGAGCAGAGCCGCCCTCGCAACTGCCATGCGTACAAGGTCTTTTGCTTTCTCAGTAGCGGCGGATTTATTCCTGCTGTGGCACCATGAATTTTGATTCCTGATATTGGCCATTTCAAAAAGGTATTTGTTCAAGCCCGCATTCATGAGAGTTTCCTGAAACAAGGGCTCGTGAGTACGGGGTGTGCAGGCGGCTACGACGACTCGATTGATTCCCTGCTCCGAAATGACTTTGGCCATTTTCACCTGGGTGTCCTGTGAGCAGGTATAAAGATTGTCCTCGACATAGACGACGTTCTGCAGAGTCCCTGCGTACTCCCTCACTTCAGGTACATTCACAATGCCGCCGATATTAGTCCCGCACCGGCATACAAACACTCCCACCCGTGCTGGTTCACCCCCGATTTCCTTTTCCGCGGGTTTCTCTTTAACCTGCGCAACGGACCAGCGCTCATCGCTCAACAGTGAACTGCAGGCACAGGCCGCCGCGGATGCATCCACTACGGACTGCGGGATGTCTTTCGGTCCCTGGACCGTTCCGCAGACGTAAACACCTGGCTTGGAAGTGGAAACCGGCGTAAAGCAGTCCGTGTGAACAAAACGGTTGTCATTGAGATCGATCCCGAGCCGACGAGCAAGTTCAACCGATTGTTCACCGGCGTCCAACCCGATGGAGAGCACCACCAGGTCGAAAATATCCGCGTGCATCCGGCCTTCTTCGTCCGCGTATACGATCTTCAGGTCCGCCTCTCCCGCAGGTTCGACAGTGTGCACGCGGGAGCGGATGAAGCGAACACCTTCTTCTTTTGCCCGGTTGTAATACTTCTCGAAGTCCTTGCCGTAGGTGCGCATGTCCATAAAGAATATTGCGGTATCGAGTTCGCCGTGTGCATGTTCTTTGGCGATAACAGCCTCTTTGATGGCGTACATGCAGCACACACCGGAGCAATAGGAGTTGTCGCAGCGGTTTAGCTCGCGCGAGCCCACGCACTGAAGCCAGGCGATCCTTTTGGGTTCTTCCCGGTCATAGGGCCGCATGAGCTTGCCGCGGTAGGGGCCGGAAGCGCTGAGGATTCTTTCGAACTCAAGGCTTGAGATGACGTTGGGATGATTTGCATAGTCATAGGTTTCGAAACGGGACGGATCGAAAACCCCGCTCCCGGTTGCGATAACGACGGCTCCGACCGTCAATTCCGTTGTATGGGGTGTATCCGCATACATAACGGCTCCAGCCAGGCAGGTTCTCTCGCAAAGGCCGCAACCGATGCAGGTTTCCTGGTCGATCGAGTAGACCATCGGTACGGCCTGCGTGTATGGAATGTAAGTAGCTGCCCTGCTGTCAAGGCCGCAGTTATACTCGTTTGCCGCATTCATAGGGCAGACCTGGGCACATGCACCGCAGCCCGTGCATTTCGACCTGTCGATAAAGCGCGGGGTCTGGCTCAGTGTAGCCTTGAACTTCCCGGGCCCGCCTTCCAGGGACTCAACTCTTGAATGCGTCAAGATGCTTATGTTCAGATGCCGGCCGACCTCGACCAGCTTGGGGGAGATGACTCACATCGCACAATCATTGGTCGGAAAGGTCTTGTCGAGCTGAGACATAAGCCCTCCGACCGTCGGAGACTCATCCACGAGGTAGACATAATACCCGGAATTCGCGAGGTCCAAAGATGCCTGCATTCCGGAAATGCCGGCGCCTATTACCAGCACCGCACCGATTTTCGCTTTGACTTCTTCGTTTGGCATATCAGGTCCTGTTTTTCTCGCCTGCGGCCGGCGGGGCGAGTCGCAATCACATGAGAAACTGCAACCGCCCCGCTCTATCCGTCAGCATGTGCGCATTCGATGCGCATCGGGTCATCGACATATCAGTCATGCGGCGTAACTTAGCGTGTGCGAGAAAAGACACCCGGATTTTGTATACGACCATACGTCTCAGGTTACTTCCGTGAATACGAATGGGGAAACGTGCCTGATTGGAACACGCCACAATGAATTGGACTCATCCTACCAAGTCATTATCAATCCGATTCCTCAATTCCAAACCGGTCCCACTGGTCTTTGGCTTCCACATCCGCTGCGGCTCTCTCCTTGTCGGTCCACGGCTCGATGACAAGAGTCTCAGCCACCAGCTGCCATAGGTACTTCACCTCATACTTGTAATCCCCATAATACTTGGGGAGCCGCTTCATAAGCTGGTCATGGCAATTGGAGCACCCGACGACAACCACATCGGCGCCGCTGTTTTTGATAGATCTGTATTTCTCTCTTCCATGCCAGGCCGACTCATCCGGATAGGGACCGGGCCACATTCCCCCGCCCGCTCCACAACAATGGGAATTGACTCGGGTCGGTTCCATGTCCACAAAATTGTCGACGCACTGTCCGATGATCCACCGGGGCTCGTCGTAAAAGCCCTTTCCGAAGTGGCGTTCCAATTCCCTGCCGTGTTTACAGGAGTCATGCCAGGTGAAGGTCTTGCCGGCATTGAGGCTCTTATCCAGTCTGATCCTGCCGGACTGGATGAGTTCGACAAGGTATTCGTAGAGGTAGACATATTGGATTTCGTTGGAGGGGTCCTCTTTAACGCACTCCTTCATACCTACTCGGCAGCCATAGGATCCGCCCCCGCAGTCCGGCATGATCATTCTCTTGATATCGAACGTCTTGGCGAACTCGATTTTTCGCTTTGCAAACGCCTTAATGTACTCGTAGTTGCCCGTGAAAAGCCCCCAATCCACGGACTCCCAGTTCTTAGACGGGATTGTCCAGTTCTCCTTCCCGGCATAGAAGATCTTCCACCACCATTTCATGTCCTCATTGTCTGCAAATACTTCTTTTGAATTCGGAAAGAAGAGGATATCCGCCCCTTTTCTGTCTATTGGGACGAAAAATCCCGGGCAACCCTCCTCCGCGAGTTCTTTCCCAAGGTCATTCATCAGAAAGAGATAATCCTCTTTCGGGATTGCCATGTTGTTCCCGGTAGCGAGGCAATGTTCGGCGCCCTTATGAAGAATCCCCGGCACGGAATCGCGGGGCCGGAGGGACTTCATGTGCAGCATGATATAAGGAATGTCTATGCCCATAGGACATGCATGAGCGCACCGGCCGCATCCGGTGCAGACCCAGGGGAATTTCGATGCCGTTACCTCGTCGATCATTCCATAATGGAGCATTCTCAGGACCTTCCGAATGTCCCATTCTTCCATTCCGGGCGTCTCGGTTACGGGGCAACCATTGGTACAGGTACCGCACGTAAAACAGCGATCAAGGTTCAAGCTGGACAGATAATCCCTGATCGATTCCTCCAGTTGATTCGGTGTGACAGCAGCTTCCACAACTACCCCCTTTATTGCTCATCTAAATTTGTCTTTACGGGCGTGCAGCCAGGAGATACATTACGAAACGAAAAAAGACATAAGCAAGACACGCGCCGATACGCGTTGGAGCCTTGTTCGAGTTCATTGTCCTGACTCCCCCTGGTACTCGCTCAGCCTCTTCCGGACCTTCAGGCAATTTCACTGCAGCAAGCCTGGCGTTGTGCGGTTTCAGCTTCGTTCAATCAGGCCGACCAAGCTGGAAATGCTCCAACCTGTCGAGCAGCTCTGATTTGAAGGAGCCGTATTGCAAATGCCGGAGCCAAGGATTCTGCCCAGACCACGGTTTACGCCCCAGGTAATTCCTTGAGTCTTGATCCTGACCCGGTTACAAAGCGGTTTTTTTAAACTGTAGCGAAACCTCACAAATTGAGAATGAAAGATTCTCTTTTTTGCATCTTTATTGCAGTCTATTCGGCAAGTTCGGTGCCAAAGACGGATCGCCTTCTGAAAGCTGCTTCCATTCCTGGGTTTCGTGTCGTGATGCTTGAATTGGGATCTTTGGGCAGACTTGGAGAGAGTGAAAAATTTTCACATAGAAGTGTTCAATTTGTAAAAGTGTACAATTTTTAACAGGTGATAAAATTTGAACAGTCCAAAGCGCTCAACAACGGAAAATAATCTCGAGAAATACTGGGAAACGGTCGTTAGCAACATCAAAGATGGCGTGATGATCGTTGATACAGATGGCTATATCGCATCGGTCAATCATGCAATGGAGCAAATCACCGGATATACTAAGGAAGAACTGATCGGGCAGAAATGCTCGATCCTCAACTGCAGTCTCTTCAACCTCGCGCGCGGACAGGGCGGGAAACACTGGTGCGTCCTTTTCAGAACCGGGAACCTGGATCTGCGGCGCTGTACCATTATGAGGAAAAACGGCTCTTTCGTGCAGGTTTTGAAGAACGCGTCCCGGCTTGAAGACGATCATGGCAGGATTATCGGGGGAGTTGAAACGATCACCGATATAACGGATATAGTCCAGAACGATCAAAAGATTGCGGAATTTCAACGCCAGCTTCACCCGGAAGGTTCTTTTCAGGGAATCGTCGGCACCTCTCCTGCCATG
>JAEZHY010000025.1 GCA_023416335.1 Pseudomonadota bacterium
GCCCACCGTCCGTCCCCTCGGATCAGCCATTATGAGAAACGGCGCTCATCCGAGGATTGCCGGACGGTGGGCACCCGAAAAACCGGACCACAACTCCGCTCCCCCACCCTACCCAACTACGGCATTCCTTTATATTTCATTCCGGTCAATCCACTACGTCCCTCCAGAGACACGAGGTATGCAAATGGAAGCCGAAAACATCGGTTCTTTGATTTCTTCAAACCAGACTCAGGCGGCGGTCAAATTATTCGATAGTGAAATTAAAAAAGGTGCGGCACCGTGGGAGATTCATGAATCCCTTTTCGAAACCGTCCAGCCGGTCCTGAACCCTCCCTTCATCAATCCTCACCTCCCCAAGATGTACGCCATCTGCCGCGAGTTTGTGCCTTTTCTGAAACCGCAGGATCTCCCCGGCCTCGTTCGACTCGAAATCGCGGAGTATGCGAGTAGGCCCAGGCTCGCCGAATTGCCGAAAGCAGACATCCCCCGGCGCCCGATCGACTTCAACGGAGTCGAGGAGGCTATTGCCGCCGGAAAACGCGGCGAGACGGCAAAATGCATGGCCGCTTTCCTGAATCGGCACGGAGGAGAAGAATTCGCCCGCAGGATGCTCCTGCTTGGAAGCGGCTACCTGAACAACTCCCTGGGACATTCGATTTCATGCACCGCATTCATTCTGCTGGAAATGCTCAAAAAGAAGAATCGCGATCCATGGCCGGTGCTCTCCGCCCTTGCGGAATATTTCTGCAGGGGGCATTTCGAAACAACCCCCACCTCGGACAACAAATCCCCTCTTTCCGCCGGACAAATGGAGCATCACATTCTCCGAGCAACCAGCGGCCAGGGAATAATAAACCTGCACCATACTATAACGATTTACTCGATCGACAGGGTCCGGCACCTCTTCCGTGGAGAGGAACAGTCGATGCTCATATCTGCGTGGATCGATTTCATGGGCGATAAGGAACCTGCAGAAGTCATGATGGATGAGTCGGGGCCGGAGTCCTTCACCGATTACGACCATTTTTATTCTCTCTTTTCGGAACTGAATCCGAAGCCGCTCCTCAAACCACTGGTAGAAGCAACCCGCACGCCGGACCGGATTCCCGCAATCAAACGGTATCTGGCGAGAGGCGTTTGCGATCTTTACCAAGGAACCTACAATCCGCATTACCTGACCGGCCTGGGATCTCTTTTCTGGCTCCTCGATACATGCCGGGACTCGGATGCGATCATCCTGAACGGTCTTTTCCAATACCTCGATTTCTTTTTCAACGGACTCAAATCGGACGATTGAGATTCGTTCAAGGAAACGAAGGCTTATGAAACCCGACAAACGCAGATTTACTTGCCTTCCAGCTTTCACCGTCTTCATGCTTATCGCAATATGGTCCGGCGCAACGGGAGCCCAAACGCCCTCGCAACGGAACAGCGAGAGTACTTCCAGGGAATCGGTCCAGACCGACAAGAGTTGTTACACCCTGTTCAACCCAACTCCACGGGATCAAATGCGGGAATTTGAAACAGACCGGCCGGATAAAACCGAGAGCCCCTATACTCTGGATGCGGGACATTTTGCGATCGAATCGGGGATACTCAATTATACTTACAACCATGTGACCGCCCCAGATCCTTCACGCCCGAAGCACCAGTTCCTGGTAGGAGACAATAATTACAAGGTGGGTCTGCTCAATAATATGGACATGCAGTTCGTCTTTCAGACGTTTATCTGGCAGAAGGTCAAGACTGGGCCCCACTCCGATTCGGAGGTAACAGGGGCCGGAGACACGCAGGTACGGCTCAAGATGAACCTTTGGGGCAACGACGGAGGGAAGACCGCCATGGCGGTGATGCCCTGGATAGGGGTTCCCACGAACCAAGTCGATCCTTCCGCCGACAAGGTAACCGGAGGCATGATCCTGCCCCTGGGAATCGAAGGTCCCTGGGGATTCAAGATCGGAATTATGACCGAATTCGATGCAATCAATGATGCCTCAGGCAGCGGATACCACCTGGAATGGATCAATACGATCGCCCTGCATCATGACATCATTGAAGAAAAACTCGACGGCTACATAGAATTTTTCAGCAACAACAGTTTCGACACCGGCTCGCCGTGGACGGCAACCATCGACCTGGGTTTGATCTATGCCGTGAACAAGGACCTGCTGCTCGATGCGGGCGTCAACCTGGGAACGACCTCGAGCGCCGATAAGCTGAATCCATTCATCGGCGTTTCGAAGCGGTTCTGAAGGCTCCTCACGATGCTTCCTCAGCTCCAAAATTCTTTACCGTCTTTTGGCCTCGGCTCAGAGAAAAAGAAACAGAACACAAGGCTGACAAGCGAAGCCAAAAGGGCCGCCCAGAAAACTATCTCAATGCTTGCGCCGATCGACTTCCGCAAAGATTCGCGCATCGCCGCACTCAGCATCGCCTGAACCTGCGGCTGGAACAGGCTTTCGAAGTTCATTGCGGGACCTTCCGCGAGTTGGGCAGGAAGGTTTTCCAGGCGGGCGCTCGCAATCGTCGCCAGGGTGGACGACATGCTCGTCGCGACAAGTCCCCCGGAAATTCCTATGCCGATCGTCCCGCCCAGAGTCCGTGCAAACTGCTGAGAAGAAGTTGCGACCCCGAGGTCCGATGGAGGGAGACTCTTCTGCACCAGGAGCAATGTCGGAACGGTTACAAGCCCCATTCCGAGACCTGCCGTCCCCAGAAAAGCCGAATAAGTGCCGAGCGACATTTCAGGATTCGCTAAAAACAAGGCCAGTCCGGCACCGACGGTCAGAAAGAGTGAGCCCAGTACGCTCAGCCACTTTTCCCTGGCGGCAGTAACCAACTGGCCGCAAACAATGGCCCCGACGGACCACCCCAGAGTGAGCGGCACCATCGCCAGACCGAGTTCGGCGGGATCCCTGCCGAGAACACCCTGAATGAACAGCGGGCTGAAGGCGGAGAGGGAGAAGATCGCAAAGCTGCTGAAGAAAGCCGAGCCGTTCGCAAGGCTGAACTGGCGTCTCCGGAAGAACTCAAGGGCCAGAATGGGCTCTTCCGCCCTCTTCTCCGCATAGCAGAACAGGACTCCGGCGCAAAGAGAAGTTGCAAAAAGAAAACCGATCTGCAGGGAAAACCACGGGTATTCGCGTCCCGCCACGAGAAACGCCGCAAGGAGCGCCGTGACGGAAAGAGATAGGGTCACGACCCCGGCAAAATCTATGCGCGTCTTCCTTTTCTTCTCCCGTGTGTTGGTGAGGCAGCAGGCTATCCCCAGCAGAGCGAGGCAGCCCAGGGGAAAATTGATATAAAAAATCCAACGCCAGGTGAAGCCGGCAACAATGAAGCCTCCTATCGGCGGGCCGAGGATACTTGAGATGCCCCACACAAAGCTGACCAGGCCCATCATCTTGCCGCGGATTTCCGGAGGGTAAAGGTCCGACAGGACGATATACGCCAGGGCGAAGGTCCCCCCGGCCCCTATTCCCTGCAAGGCGCGAAAGACTATCATCTCCC
>JAEZHY010000036.1 GCA_023416335.1 Pseudomonadota bacterium
CCACCTTTTAGGTGGCCAATGGTTTACAACCGCTTTGAGCGGTCCACGGTTTTACAAGCCTCCGGCTTTGCCGGAGGTACATGACTTCAAGGCCCCGATGCCGATGGTTCAGAAGTTCCTCAGGCACGAACACCTGACCACCACGAATCTATACATCGGGAACATCCACAGCGACCTTGCTACTGTAATGGAACAGATGAGTTCTGGGTATGACCTCGGAACATACCCCGAAATCGAAAGTCCCCCCAAAACTCCCCCCAAACGAAACAAGAGGCTAGCCCTTACGAGCTAACCTCTTGATTTACTTAGCGTCCCCAGCCGGATTTGAACCGGCGTCGCCGGCGTGAAAGGCCGGTGTCCTGGACCGGACTAGACGATGGGGACCTAAAAACGACTTGAGCTTATTACCGGAAAGGCACCACTCATGTCAACCGGATTTATCAAAAAAATGCGCTCCGATCCGGCGCTAAAGGATTACTTCTAGCACTGGAGAGGGTAGATGTCAAGAGGACATGGAACTTCGATTCGGCAATAACTCTCAAAAGAAAAATGGACCAAAGAAAACAAATAATAACTATTGTGGTTTAGGACGTAGCTGTTCAATATATTACGGTATTTTGGAGCTGATCAATCTCAGGGGACCTGAGTTCCCGATTGTCCCACCTCTTCGTCCGTTGACAAGGTTGCGGGCGGTTTTTAAGTTGTGGCTATGAAATCGATGGCCTACATAGTAGAGGAGATTAAATATAAAAGAGTTGTAAGGAGCAAACGATGAATAAGAAGCTGTTTAGCTTATCAGTTTTTGCTATAGCCCTTGCGCTGGTTTTCTCGCTTGGAAACTTCGGCATTGCGAATGCTCAGCAGGAACGCGGCGATACCTTCTTTTCCAATATGCATCCGCAAAATGTCGATCGCGATTTGGGCTCTTTTCACAAAAATGATGTTAACCAGTTCGGTGATGACCGTGCCTACAGCTCGGCCAGCGGCACCGACAGGGACGCTGATTTCAGGGCGTACAATTTTGTCCCCAATACCTATGGGTTGCAGGGAGACTACTGGTACGACAGCCAGCACTAAGTTTAAAGCGCTTTAAATTCGGAAGATTGGCTCAGAACCCCCCGGCATTCTTGCCGGGGGGGGGGTTCTGAACACATACCCTTCTATTCCCAACTTTCTTTAAACAGTTCTTCTCAAAATCCTTTGAGTCGCCCCCGTGTCGTTCTTGGCCAGCAGTATCGATTTCACTTCTGTAGTCGCCGCCTGACTCAGTTCCGTCCCCCCCCGTCCTTCGGGCCGGGCAGTAAAAGGACGCTGCCTGGGCCACCCCCTCAGTTCCTACGCCGGCACGGTTATATGCGTCAACTTAAGCGAGCCGAGTCGCTTTTTGCGCTGAAAGCGCTAACTAATTTCAGCCCGGGGTCAGCGGAGCGCCACCCCGGGAATTGGGCGAACAACAATAATTTCCTTTACCCTGAAAAGGGTTACATAGAAATCGTCAACCCGAAGGAAAATCCTGTCTTTGAGACATCTTATTTGACCCCTTCAGGGTGAAGCCCAATTGGGATGTTTCCGAAATACCCAGGGTGATTACCCTGGGCTCCAATTATTCAGCGCCTTCAGCGCAAAGCGGGCTGCCACTCTTAAGTTTACGGCGATGCGCCGGCATGATCGGGAAACCGTGCCTCAAACTTAACGGTGGCTTTCCATTCAGGGCGAATCGCATCCACGCTTCAAACCGCGGCTGGCGGGCTTATGAAACTTCAACAAAAGCGAACGGCGAGTGGTTGGCGACCTGGGCAACGTCTTTCTTTGTTGCCCTTGCCGGAGGCAAGAGGGCGAGACCGGTATCGATTTTACTCCTGCAATCGTTCGCCGGACTCAGTTCCGTCCCTCCCGTCCTTCGGACCCGGGCAGCAAAAAGATGCTGCCAGGGCTACCCCCTCAGTTCCCACGCCGGCACGGCCATATGCGTCAACTTAAGCGAACCGAGCTGTTTCTTGCGCTGAAAGCGCTGAGTAATTTCAGCCCGGGGTCAGCGGAGCGCCACCCCGGGAATTGGGCGAACAACAATAATTTCCTTTACCCTGAAAAGGGTTACATAGAAATCGTCAACCCGAAGGAAAGGTCCTGTCTTGAGACATCTTATCTGACCCCTTCAGGGTGAAGCCCAATTTGGATGTTTCCGACATACCCAGGGTGATTACCCTGGGCTCCTATTATTCAGCGCCTTCAGCGCAAAGCGGGCTGCCACTCTTAAGTTTTACGGCGATGCGCCGGCATGGTCGGGAAACCGTGCCTCAACTGCTTTCCATTCAGGAGCGAAGTTACACCCTCCCTCAAACCGCGCCTCAACGCGGCCGACCCTGTGGATGCCGGCTCAAAGGTGCTCCCGAAATGACAATAAGGACAACTGTCAACGAGCTAATGCCAATTTACCGTGGTTTAGAAGCGGGTATCTCTCGGGAAAAAGTTGACGGGGGCAAAAAAAGCCTGGTGGAACATGTCCACCAGGCTTTTGAATTGCTGCAATTCACTCAGGCGTTAGTTAATAGTTGCTGCTCGAACTGCCCGGAGCAAACTGGCTCGGGGACTGCTGGCTGTATCCCTGGTTGTACCCCTGGTCATACTGCCGGCTGTACGGTGAAGACTGATACCCGTAGTTGCCGTATTCCCCGTAGTTTCCGGTGTTCGCCTGAGATCTCTGCCCGGCCTGACTGCCGTAACCGTAGTTGCCTGTGTTCTCGGGGAAACCGCGGTCCGGGTTCTGTTCGGGAAAACTCTTGGCGTTGCTCGGGGGATAATAGGCCGGTGCATCGATGCCGCTTCCGCTCCCCGGCATTGACCAGGAAACCGCGTAGGCACTACCGGCAAGTGCCGTCACAAAAACAGATGCAATAAGAAGGGCCAAGAGCCCCAGAGTTTTTCTCAGTCTCATTTTTGCTCCTTTCAAATCATATGGAACGTTCGCTTGAAGTTCTACACTTAAGATGCGCATGATAGGCAAGATTAGGTAGGGGCGAGAAAAATATCACGGAATCACCAGATGTCCGGAGACGGGTCTTTCTTATTTCGAGTGCATCCCGACAAGGGACTCTGCCCCGGTCTTTCAGAAGCAGGAGATAGGAGACTCCGTTCACCGCCATGGCGATTAAGGAAGCAAGCAGGTAAACAAACGCGATGCCGCGATGTCAGATCGTAATTCCCAGAATGCCCCGAAGGAACCGACTATTATGCCGCGCAGTACGCCATGATGCAGCTAAAGATCGAAAAGTGGAAAGCGGCCCGCTCCACACAATTCTGCGACATGGGCCTTTTTATTCTTGAACTGAGTGCCGGCTAGTGTTTGACCGGGTATTGCCAAAAATGGGTAAAACCGCCTCCTCCGTCGTCCCCACCCCCTTCAACCGCTACACCCGAGTAGGTGAAAGCCATCGATGCCGCCCCGGCAGGGACGGAGAAACGAACGCGAAACGGGATTGGGCCTATTTGCCCACGGTCTGCCGTAATCCCCTTTGTTTCAAGGACTTTGCCGTTTTCGTCGGTGAGAATCGCGCTCAGGTGAAAGTCGCGGAGAAGTGAAAAGCCCATCAACATATGTGCCGCGAAACGAACGGTACCATTGAGTTCCAGATCGGCCCCGGTCCGGGTGCCGGCATAGTCTACCGTCAAGTCTTTGCCGCGCCAGGATCCGGATTGCTTGCCCTCGGAAATGGATACCCGATCTTCGGAGGAAACCGTCCCGTTCTGCGCGGAAAAAGGCATGGTCTGGCAACCGGCGAGAAAGAAGAAGGAACATACGAGCGTGATTGCTGCGAAGCATGGGATCTTCATTGTTGGACTCCTGTTCGAGGTCCGATTTCCACCTTTATCCGAAACAATTCGCCACCAGATAAAGCACTTCCTCTTCGACGGCCTCCGGGGTCACTTCATCCAGGGAATAGGCGTTTCGTTGCCCTGCGCAACCCCCGTGGCCGGGCATCATCGTGCTGACGTAGGTCCAGATCTCTTTTTGGACGCTGTTGGCTATGAAGGAAATGAAAGGGCGCTCCCCCGGCTGGGCCCGCTGCCCATCAGGAAATATCTCCAGTTGGATCCGCGCACTCATTATATTGCCGTGCGAATCGAAAGCCTCGCGCCTGTGAGTCACCTCATAGCCTTGGCCCTGAGATTTGAGCGATTCGCCGATTTCCTTGAAAATCGGCCTGATAATCTCTTTGATCTTTTTTTCGAAACCCTGCAGGAAGATTTCTCTTTCCGATCTCAATTTCTCCTGCACTTTCAGAATCTCAGCCTGCTTCGCACGGTATTTGTCGAAGATGCCCTGCAGCTTGTCTTGTGTTTCGCTTTTCATCGCATTCCTTCCGTTCCAGGATCACCAACGCCCACCAGTCTAGCCTCGACCGAAGCATACTGTTGCCCTGTTCTTTTATACGCCTGCGGGCGGGCAAAATACACTCCTTTACCACTACCTGAACTTTCATGCCGATGCTCATCTTCCACCCTGGAAGTTCGGGAAGCAAAAAGGAGCGGAAGATGAAAAAAATGAAATTATGCGGCCTTCTGGCAATGTTGGTCGCCAGTTTATTAACCGGTTCTCAGGCATTTGCATTGTACGATCCTGAAGGAATTACGAAGGGATCAAGTGTACCTACCATGACGAACACGATGCCGGGAACTGTCTCCCCGATGGATCCGGGCGATTCGGACACGCAGGACATGGGGATGGAGAGTGGAACGCCGGCCGTAAGCTCACCCCAGGTGGAGATCACTCCAAACGGCGACAGGTGGAGCCCCTATCCGCCTGGCTTCAGCCCCGAACACTAAAGGGTACGGTCCAAAATCGAGGGAGGGCGTTTCCTTCGGGAACTCAAACAAGTGTGACCCCAGGACCTGGAACGATATCCAAAGGGGAGAGCCCTGCCCAACGAGTTCGGACACCCGATTTATTTCTCTGAACGCATGAGCTTTCCGGCTTCAAGAGAAAGATCCGGCCGGTGACTTTGTCGCCGGCCGGATTATTTTGAGGCAGGGGAAAGTCTCGAAATACCTGGGGCAGCACAGCCGCAACCAATACAAAAACAAAACCCTTAACCACGAAATACACGAAAATAACGAAAGAAAACAATAGGATAAGGTCGGATGGGTGGAGCGGAGAGACTGTATCGTGTTGTCGATGAAAACATCCCAACCCCAGTCAGTTACGACACAGCCTCGGAGCGCAACTCATCGCTTTGGAGTGAGCAGGGGGGTACGAAATTCACGAAACTCCTCGGCCTATAAGTATGCCTAAGTGTTCGATATCAAACGAACTACAGAACTGCCGGAATTAAAATCCTGCTAAGAAAACAAGAAAATGACCGGTAGTAGTACGATGACACAGCCGGCTCGAGCCGATCAGATTCACTTGAACCGCGGTGGGAATGGCATCCGCCAACCGAGCAGAGTTCAAAAGCCCCTATTGCCGGTTCCTCAGATCCGAAAGCAGAAGAAGCATCTCCGGCGTAAGGTCCATCGGCTGAGCAGTGGTCGTGAAAACGCCGCTTCCGGCTGTCCCTACGTAGATATTCTGAGAATTTGCAGGGCTGAGTGCAAAACAACTGACCGGGTTGACCCTCGTGAGACCCTCGTTGAATTCACTCCAGGTTGCGCCCCAGTCGGTGCTTTTGAAGATGTTGTTGTAATCCGCGTAATACATGGTCCGTGGGTTCGAGGGGTCCAACGCCATAGGCCCGGGGCTGTAATTAGGTCGGAATATGTTCACCCAGCTATCTTTCATCCCGCCCTCTGTGCTCTCAAATATGCGGTTGTTGATTGTAGCGTAGACATTCCGGCGATTTAGCGGGTCTATTATCAGGGCATGCAGGGAGAAATCACAGAGCCCGGCACAAGCCGCTCCTCCGCCCCCGCCACTTCCCCCTCCTCCACTTCCGCCGCAGCAGGCGTCAACGCCACTGGATCCGCTTCCGCCATACACAAGGCACCAGCATGCGCCGCCATCGAGTGTTCTGTAGATGCCCGAATGGTAGGCTTCGCCAGCCTCATACCGGGTTGCCGCAAAGACCATGAATGGGTTGACCGGGTCAATAGCCAAATGCCGTATGCTGTCGGACAGGCCGGAGTAGAACCAGCCGGCACCGCCGTTTTCGCTTTTGAACACTCCCAGATCGGTCCCGGTATAAACGGTTTGGGGATTTAAAGGATCGATGGCAATGCAATAGACTTCGAGATTGGCCAGACCCGAGTTGGCTTGGTTCCAACTCGTGCCGTCGTTGATACTCTTGAAGACGCCTCGGTCGGTTCCGGCATAGATGGTATTCGGATTCTTCGGATCGATTGCCAAGTCCCGTATATTTGCCGTCGTAAGGCCGAAGTTGATCCGGTTCCAGTCCATTCCTCCGTTGGTGGTTTTGAAGATGCCGTATTGATCCGTTCCGACATAGATAGTCTGGGGAGCTTCAGGGTCGATCGCGACGGAGGAGACCGTGGTGGCCGAGAGTCCCGAGTTGGCGAGAGCCCAACTCGTACCCCCGTCCGTGCTTTTCAACACTCCTTCATCGGTCCCGACATAGAGAATCTGGGGATTTACGGGGTTCATGGCTACGGAATAGATGTTGGCGCTCGGCAGCCCGGAGTTGAGCCTAGTCCAACTTGCACCGGCATCCGTGCTCCTGAATGCGCTATTGCCGTTTGTTACTGCATATAATATTTGTGGTTGTGAGGGGCTCACGGCCAGGGACTTGATATTAGTATCCGAGAGCCCCGAATTGATCTGGGTCCAGGTTGCGCCGGAGTCGGTGCTCTTGAACACCCCATTGCCGGTTCCGGCATAGATGGTCTGGGGGGTTGCCGGGTCAACGGTCAGGCATGCGACGGAACTCGTAGTCATTCCCGGGTTGATCTTTGTCCAGCTTGTTCCTCCGTCGGTACTCCTGAATATCACGCCCGCCCGCCCTCCGGCATAGATTATCCGGGGAGTTACCGGGTCAAAAGCTATGGAGTAAATACCACTGTTTTCCAGCAGCGAGTTGATCTCAGTCCAACTCGCCCCGCCGTCTGTGCTCCTGTAAATGTGACTATAGATGGCATAAACGGTACCTGGATTAGATGGATCGATCGCCGTACACGAGATTTTCCATGTTGTCGGCGAATACTTATAACTCCAACTCTCTCCGCCGTCCGTGCTCTTCATAACGCCGTCAGAATTTCCTGCGTAGATAATTTGCGGGTTTACAGGATCGAAAGCCATTGAGAGCACCGGCTGAGCCCTATATATTTGTCCTCTCCCAAGTCCCGATTCGGATTTCTTCCAGCTGTTCCCGCCGTCGGTGCTCTTGTACAGGCCGCCTTTGTAGGGCGAGGCAAAAACAATCTCCGGATTTGCAGGATGGACGGCGACAAAGTCGATTCTGCCTCCGTCCGGACCGATAGGCGTCCATTTCGCCTGGCCGGGCGTTGCCCGGCATATACCGATAAGACTCAAGACCAGAAAGAACAACAATACGGACCACGCAGATACACCTCTGGTACTCTGCCCCGGCATACAGGGAATCCTTTCTAATCTGTTCGGATTGTAAAGAAGAGGGTGATTGCGCGGGTCGATCTGGTAGATCGTTGATTAATATACACTATTACCTGCACATATAAAACGGCATTGGACCGGATCTCCGCCAATTTTTTCGAGTATGCGGGTGCGAGCAGTCGATCATATTTATTGGCACCGGTTCGACGTTGCAATGTCAAAATGGGACTCGATACCAAGGCGGCCGATGAAGAAAACTTAATTAGACAAATAACAAATTTTCCAGCTTAGGCCCGCGGAGAAATCTGACGGGGCTGAACTGAAACATAAAAGCCAATCAGCACGATTTGCAATTAAGGATCGTTAACAGGGCGCATTTCCCGCTCAGTTTGTCTGCTAATCCTGCCCTGAAAGGAGAAGCAACTCCGGCGTTATGTCCATTGATTTTACAGTGGCCGTAAAAACCCCGCTGCCAAGTGTTCCCGCATAGATTTGACCATTCGTGGGGTTGATTGCAAAACACCTGACCGAGTTGACGTGCGTTAGACCTTCATTGAACTCGCTCCAGCTTGCTCCGCCGTTTGTGGTTCTGAAGACGCTGACGTCGTTTCCGTAGTATATGGTCTGCGGATTAGCGGGATCCAGAATCATAGGTCCCAGGATGTAGTCCGGCTTGTACACAGCAGCCCAGCTTCCACTGGTCCCGCCGGCGGTACTCCTCAATATCGATTGGTTCAGAACGGCGTAAATATTCAAGGTATTTGCCGGGTCTATAATCAGAGCGCGCAGGTAGAGATCACCGTTGCCGGCACAGTCTCCTCCGCCGTCTCCGCATTGGTATACCGGAGACCAGGATGCTCCGCCGTCGGTGCTCCTGTATATTATTGATTCCGCGTTCGATTCTCCGCGATGATAGGTCCCGGCAAAGACGATCCGTGGATTGACGGGGTCGATAGCCAGTTGCATAGTGTAGTCGGCCAGGCCGGTGAAGGACCAGCTAAAGGCGCCGTCCTCGCTTTTGAACACCCCTGCAGTGGTTCCCACATAGATGGTTTGGGGGCTTGAGGGATCGACGGCGATACAACTGATGTTCAGCAGTTCGCTGCTGCCCGGCGTGGTATCGGTCCAGTTCATGCCTCCGTCTATACTCTTGGATAGCCTTCCAAAGCTTCCCGCGTAGATGGTGTTCGGATCATTCGGATCGATCGCCAGAGTCTGCACATTGGCCACTGCCGCGATGGGTTTGATCCGACGCCAGACTTTTCCTCCATCTGTGGATTTGAAGACGCCGTCGCGGTCTGTTCCCGCATAGATGGTCAGGGGATTTGAGGGAGCAATGGCCAGAAAATAAACCGCGACGGCCGAGAGTCCCGAATTTGCTCCAGTCCAACTCGTGCCGCTGTCCGTACTTCTCAATACGCCCTCATCTGTCACTGCATAGAGTGTCTGGGGATTTGCGGCGCTCATGGCGAATGAGTTGATATACCCGCTTGCGCCTGAATAGATTGAGATCCAGTTCGTGCCGGCGTCGGTGCTCTTGAAAGCGCGACCGTCTGCAACTGCATAGAGGATCTGAGGCTGCGTGGAGCTCACGGACAGGAACCAGACGCCGGTAGCTGGAAGTCCTGAGTTGATGGGGGTCCAGGTCATGCCGGCATCGGTACTTTTGTATACTCCGGAGTCACTTCCGGCATAAAGGTTGTGAGGAGCCGCGGGATCCACGGCTATGGAGGAGATTAAGCCGGCCGGCGCCGAATCGATCCTGGTCCAGCTTGCGCCGACATCAGTGCTTTTGAATAGGCCGGCCTCGGTTCCGGCATAGATGGTCCGGGAATCTGCCGGGTCAAAGGCTAAAGAATATGTAATACTATTTCCCAGCAGCAGAGGCTTGATCAGGGTCCACGATACGCCGGCATCCGTGCTCCTGTACAAACAGACTTCATTTTCTGCGATGATGATCTCGGGATTCGAAGGATTAATTGCGATACGCCAGGCAGTAAAGGGGGGAGCCGAATGCTTTGTCCAACTGTCGCCACCATCAGTGCTTTTCAGTACACCTGACCCATATGTTCCCGCATAGACTATTTTGGGATTTACAGGATCAAAGGCCACGGAATATACCGCCTCAGAGTTCCAGTTATGGGCGATGAATCCCGATTCGACCCTCCTCCAGCTATTCCCGCCGTCAGCACTCTTGTACAGGCCGCCTTTATTCGGCGCCGCTAAAACATTCTGCGGATTTGCGGGATCGATGGCCAGAAGCCTGACGCTGCCTCCGTCCGGACCGATAGGGGTCCATTTCGCCTGGCCGGGCGTTGCCCGGCATACACCGATAAGACTCAAGACCAGAAAGAACAACAACACGGACCACGCAGATACACCTCTGGTACTCTGCCCCGGCATACAGGGAATCCTTTCTAATCTGTTCGGATTGTAAAAGAAGAGGGTGATTGCGCGGGTCGATTTGATAGATCGGCAATAAATATACTACTATTTCCTGCTCATATGAAAGAGTGGAATTTACAACAAGGGATCGCTTACAGGGCGCATCTTTTGCTCAGTCTCACTGAGCAACGGGCAAGCATGAGTGGCTTACTATGACAATCATGTCCGGCACGACGGACAACAGCATCCTACTCCAAGCTGTTTTCCGACATAATTCAACCGCATAGTGTCTCAAATATGTCCCACTTTTTTTACCCCTCCTCCTTGTTAGTTCCGCATTTTTGGAGCAATGAAGGGTTGGCGCGAATATTGCTGTCCATCCTCTCCAGGATAATTTCATCTCAAATCAACATCTTGCATCACACCTGAAGCTCATCATCGATCTTTGTTTTCCGCCCCTGCAATACCGGGGAGGGGAGACTCCGAGGCATCTCCTTTCCCTGGAAAAGCAGGGCAAAAAGATCCTGCCGACTTCGCCGGGGCAAATGGGCAGAGCCGAGCGGGTTTTATTTGCATCAAGCGAACAGAGACAACTTTGTCCACAGGAGGAAGAAAATGAAACTGACAATGCCCCGAATTTTTGCGTTGCCTGCACTGGTGGGGATCATTCTCTGCCTTGGAGTGGGTCAAACAGCCGCCGAGAAGAGGCAGTTTTCAGTGGATCACCAGGAGAATGCGCTTAACGCAAGGCAAAAGATCAATCCCGGCTTCATGAAAACTCAGGCGCAAAACAACAATTTGAAAGCCGCGGCGGTTTCGAACATTCCGAACCCGGCGGTAGGATTCAACCCGGCAGTGAATTACGCGCTGCCGAACTTCTCGGTGAGCCCCCCTATCCAAAAGTTCATCGATACGCTTCCGGGGTTGGGTGTCGGCAACGCAAGCACCAACGGGAACTATATTCCAGTGGCCATTCCGGATAAATCAACGTACCCCGGTTCCGATTATTACGAACTGTCCGTAGACCAGTACACTCAGAAGCTGGCCTCGGATTTGCCTGGACTAACCACTCTGCGCGGCTACAGGCAGACCAACACGACGGACGCATCCGTCGATATCAACCAGTACCTGGGGCCGGCAATCATAGCCCAGGCAGGAGTCCCCGTGCGTCTGAAGGTCACTAACAATCTTCCCCTGGAGGGCACGACCCCTCCCATGATGTCCCCCGTCAGCAATTTTTTCCTGCCCGTGGATACCACGCTCATGGGGGCGTCCATGGGTCCGAACGGCGGCACGGAAATTTATACGCAGAACCGCATCAACGTTCACCTGCATGGCGGCTTTACCCCCTGGATCAGCGACGGGACGCCGCATCAGTGGTGGACGCCCGCCGGTCAGGCGACATCCTATCCCAAGGGCGTAAGTTTTCAGAACGTCCCGGACATGTTGACCAACGGAACATCACCCTGCGCCGCGCAAGGCAATCCATCGGCATGCATCACGCCGGGCCCGACGGACGGAGTGGGGACCCTGTTCTATCCCAACCAGCAAAGCGCCAGGTTGATGTTCTATCACGACCATGCGTACGGAATCACGCGGTTGAACGTCTACGGCGGCCTGGCAGCCCCGTACCTGCTGATCGATTCCACGGAGACGGGTCTCATAGACTCGGGCGTCCTTCCCAATCAGGCAGGCATAGATCAGACGTTTGCAAAGAATCATACGACACCTCCGTCGAGCCCTCTGTCGGCAGCAGGAGGCCTTTATGCCCATGGTATTCCTCTTGTGATCCAGGACAAATCATTCGTAAACGAAACCACTTCCCCACCGCCAGGGTTCAGCGGCACTTTGCCGGACATCACCGCCAACCTCGATCCCCTCTGGGGCACCTATGTTCCGAACTATACAGCCGGCGGCAGTCTATGGTACCCCCATGAGTACATGCCAAACGAAAATATATATGACCCTACCGGGTTCAACAATCTGGGCAGGTGGGATTACGGCCCCTTCATGGCCCCGCCTCTGCTTGCCAACAACATCACTTTGCCCAGCCCGACAATTGTGCCTGAGGCTTACGGCGACACCATGGTGATAAACGGTGCGCCGTACCCGACCATTACCCTGCCGCCCGATCCCGTGCGCTTCCAAATTCTCAATGCGGCAAATGAACGGGTACTCAACCTGCAATTCTACTATGCGGCAGACGAGTACGGTAATGTCTGCAGGGCTGTCGGCGGCGTTATTACGGCTGTGAAAGGCCCGAACGCCGGAAGTATAATTCCTCAGTCCGACTGTACCGAAGTCTCCATGGTCCCCGCTATCCCGCCTTCCAATGCATGCTCGGCCACAACCACCACCGGTGGAGGCGGCCTGGCAGCAGCAGCCATGGATGCATCGGGCAATCCGCTTAACGGGACCGGTCTCCCGCCAGGCTGTACTCCTTCCACATGGCCTAAAGACGGCAGGGACGGCGGCGTGCCGGATCCCGCTACAGCGGGTCCTCCATTCATTCAGATCGGCAATGAAGGCGGGTTCATGCCTCTGGTTGCCGTGATTCCTTCAACACCCATCGGTTACGAATACAATCGAAGGGCCGTGACCGTAATGGACACCACCTCCCACGCTCTTATGATCGCCCCCGCGGAACGGGCCGATGTAATCGTGGACCTCTCAACCGTTCCCGTTGGCTCAACGCTGATTCTGTATAACGACATGCCCGCTCCGACCCCGCTCTACGATACCCGGAACGACTATTACACGGACTCTCCAGACCAGACGGCGAGCGGCGGCGCTCCCCCGACCTCTCCCGGTTGGGGCCCGAACACCCGTACGCTCTTGCAAATCAACGTCCCCGCAACAGGAACCCCCGGCACACCCGTTAACATATCAGACCTGAATACGGCGATCGGTGCAGCGTATGCAGCGACGCAGCCAAAGCCCGTTGCGCCCGCAAAGGCCTATAACAACGCCTGGCCGAACACTTATACTACCGATGTTCACGTCCAGAATGTGGACGAAACGATCAACCTCACGGGACAGGGCCAGAGAGTCTCAAAGGTGATAACAACGGCACCGGGCACCGGGTACACGACCGCCCCTGTAGTCAGGTTCATCGGCGGCGGCTGTACCACCATGCCGAGCGGCACTGCCAGACTTAACGGCGTCACCGCAGTCACTGTCACAACCGCCGGCTCGGGCTATACCAGCGCGCCCACGGTCACGATCACAGGCGGCGGGGGGACCGGCGCCACGGCAATAGCGCAAATATCCGGCGGCGTTGTAAGCGCAATCAATATGGTAACCCTGGGATCCGGGTACACTAATGTTCCCACGGTCACCCTGACCGGCGGCGGAGGCACGGGGGCAGCAGCGACGGCAACGATAACTCCCAATTCCGTCGGCGATATCGTTCTTAACAACCCCGGCGCCGGCTGCACCAGCGCGCCTTACGTCTACCTGACCGGCGGCAACGGCACGGCCGCGGCCGCAAACGCCATTCTCGTCGGGGACACGATTCTCGATTCGATAGGCATAACGGAGGGTTTCGACATCGAGTACGGCCGGATGAATGTCACAATGGCCACGGCTCCAAACCTGCTCAACCCGAGCGCAGTCGCCCCCGTTGCGGGCGCCATACCCGGTTACATGGATCCGCCCAGCGACTACTGGTATGCAGGGCAGAACAAGGTTTTTCGCGTGACGCACATTGGGGTCGACGCTCATCTCATCCACTTCCATCTGGGCAACCTGCAGGTGGTAAACCGGGTTGACTGGACCAACACGTACATGCCTCCCGATGCGAATGAGCTTGGATGGAAGGAATCGATAAGGACCTATCCATTTACGGACCTGATTCTGGCATCGAACATCCCGATGATGCATCTGCCGTTCCAGGTACCGCAGAGTAATCGTTACCTGGATCCGACCTCACCGCCCGGCTCCTCGGCCAATTTCCCTGCCGCTCCGCCGGTAGCTGGCCAGGTTGTGCCGGCTGCTCTTACCAACGTCATGACCAACTTCGGGTGGGAGTATGTGTATCACTGCCACTACCTGGACCACGAAGAAAACGACATGATGCGTCCGATGGTTTTCGTGCCCGTAATTCCTGCCGCGCCTACCGGGCTGAATGCAACCATGCCGACCACGACGAGTGTGGCACTCAAATGGGTGGCTTCGGACTCCAATGCGGACGGTTACAGGATTCAAAGGGCGACCAACACCGCATTTACGACGGGGCTGACGACGTTCACCGTTCAGGGATACACGACCCTGACCTATACGGATTCTCCCGTTAACGCAAACACCGTGTATTACTATCGGGTGCTGGCATTCAACGCCGCGGGCGATTCGGCATGGAGTAATGTTGTCCCCAGCAGGGGACCCGTACCGCCTTCGAATTTGAAAGTCACTGCTGCCCGGAATTTTGCGCTGGATAATGTAACCTTAACCTGGACCTCCACCGGGACGGTTACCAATTTCACTGTTCAGTCTGCGAATAATGCTGCATTTACCGGCGCAACCAGTTACACCGTGGCCGGGAATCTCGCTTCGTGGAGCCAGACAGTCCAGCGG
>JAEZHY010000092.1 GCA_023416335.1 Pseudomonadota bacterium
CTTGGACAATACTCTGTTGACCCGTTCGATTGGAAGAGAGCCAAAGTACCTGAGATTTCCCACCTCGGCGATTTTCAGCTCAATGGACCGTTGCCAGCGGGGGTCCCATTCGGCCGGACTGCCGATCATAATGCAGTTCGCTTTCCCCCCTGCCTTCATAAGATCTCCTGCAAGGCGAATGAATATTTCGGGGTTTTTCAAATGCTTGAAATTCGCGACCCAGACGATCTTTACCTTCCCGGCTTTGTCAATCTCCTCATCTACGGGCGGATGGTAATTTCGGATGATCATACTGGCTCTCCGGCCGTAGAACCCGTTCAGATAATTGTCCTGGTCCTTCGATTGAACCACGATGGTCCGGCAATTCCTCAATCCATACTCCATCAGGGTTTTGTCTATCTGATAAGTGACCGAGCTCACGCGAAAACAGCGCTGCTGGAATCGTGGCTGGACATCGGAATCGCTCGATACATGCCACACAAGATCACACCCACATCGTTTTGCATAGTGAGCCGAAATTCCGGTATATGCACAGCCTACGCGCTGATAAATGACATCCGGCTTTATTTCGTTGAGAGCCTTCCAGAGATTGAACGAATCGACAAAGTATCCAAAACGATTTAGTTTTACACCGTTCGAAATACGTGTGATCGTGTATCCTTCCGATCTGTATGCGGGATTAAAGTCCCTTGTGAGATAATTGATTTCGAACCCTCCTACTGCCAGCAGCCTATTCAGAAGACATTTGATCTGATACTCTGCCCCTCCCATTGCTATGGACCAATGGTGCGGAGTAACTATGCAAATCTTTCTCAATCGTCAGTCTCCTGTGGGGAAAGTTTGATTAGAGAAAACTGGGTAGCGCAGTTCTACAAATTGCAGAAATTCAACCTTTTACCGACACAACATGCGCAGATGAAATTGAAGTGTCCGCGTCGGACATATCTCGGAATCGGTCTGCAAGCGATGATCTTTGAATACTTTTGTGTCCATTCTGGCCAGTCACGGGCGCCGACTTTACAATTTTGAATCCGGTATTGGTATGCAGACTTACATGAGCAGAGAAAGGTTCTCGGTTTAAGAGGTAAGGCCTTCTACCTCGAATCAACTTCCAGGCAAAGTCCCCGTGTGCCCAATGCCCATTCCAGTGCCGGGCGGTTCCGTGGCATTTGAAGTCAATCTGATGCGACATAAATCCATCTGGATGAAGCCACCTATACATGGCTTTGTATGTCCCCGGCAAATCGTCGACATGCTCCAGAACTGCCTGAGAGAATATCATATCAACAGAACCGTCCGAAGATACATGCGAATCGTACCAGGGGACGCGGTACTCTATCGATACAGAACCATGATGCCCATAGCTCATTATGGCTTTTGAAATGCACTCCTGCCTGGCACTCGATAATGAATTTTGCAGGATGCTCTTCGATAAAATTTTTTCCGGGAATTTATAGGACTTGAGACAAGGCTTGACTTCGGGAAACTCTGATTCGTCTGGAATATCCGCACGCTGCCGAAAAAGTTCAGCCAATTCTTTGAAGATTTTAACATTTCGTTCCGTCGAAGCATATGCAACAACATCAAAAGCATTGTAGTGATCGCAGCCGGACAACAAAGCCGCCAGACCGATACCGATTGAAGACCCGGGTCCCAGTTCCGCAACCACCTTTGGCACCCGCGTCATGCCGCTTTCAAATAAGAACACGAGATGCCTCAGCCAGACCGAATAGCAATATCTCGCGGAATCGGTTCCGCCAGTTCCCCGCCTTCTGAGCTGCGATCCCCATACAAATGCGGGGGTGTAGCTTAATAATCCAAGCAAGAACGGTCGAAGACGCATATTGTTCATCTCATTCCCTTCTTAAAGGGCTTTATGAATGATAATTAAAAGGCCTTCTCAGGGTAAGGAACCATCCACCGAACACTTTCACACGGGCGGGGCACTCAATTGATTTTATTTCCTATTGCGTGACAGGACTATCAATCTCGATTCAACCATATCCGTAATGCCCTCGTAGTCCCGTTTCTTTTCCACATAGTCTCGACCTCGTTTTCCCATTTCTCCGGCTTCCTTCGGGTGCATCAAAAGGTAAACGACGGCATCTGCGAATGCTTTCTCATCGTAAGGAACACAAATACCGCTCCGACTCTCCGAGATTACGGTCCGCTGATCCGGGTGGTCATTGGCCACCACGGCCTTTCCTGCGGCCATATACTCCACCAACTTGGTCGGTGAACCGGCATCTAAAACCGGTGAAGGCCGTATCGGCGACACGCAGACATCGGCATATTCCAGATAGCGCCATGCCTGATCCTGCGGCAGGAATCCCGTAATAACCAGATGATCTTCGACCCCAAGGCGTCTCGCTTCTTCCCGAAGCTCGAGTTCGTCGGAAGGATGGTCACCTTTTCCGACCAAGTACAGACAGACATCCTCACATTCGTTTCGCACCAGTTTCAGACTACGGATGAGGAAATCGATCCTGCGGGATTTGTCCAAAGTTCCGAGGTAGACGATCGTTTTGAGGTCGTTCTGCTTCGTGGCCGGATTTCCGAAGAAGGGGATATTGGAAACGCAAACCCCCATGGGTACGGGCGTCATCTTCTCAGCTTCTATGCCATGCGCCGCCAGGTTTTCTTTCATTTTGTCGCTTTGAACGAAGATATGGTGCGCATTCGGCAGGATGACTCGATAGAGAAGAAATGCGTATAGTCTCCCTCTGAGCCAGTAAATGAGAGGATATCTTGCGGTGCCTTCTTCTACACGGGATAGTGAATCTTCCGGGAACGGATACGATAACCAGTAGAGCAACCTGACCCCGAACAGCTTACTCAAAAGTATGGCCGGCAAAGGCGAGAAAAACTTGTCCCGCACTATTATGAAATCAAACTTTTCGGACTTGAGCAAACCGAACATTCGAAAGTCATGAAGGGCGCTCAAGACATATTTCCTCATTTTGTTGAAAATCGTATCTCCGCAGTCCGTCGGACCTACCGAAACGTCGCAGCCGGACCACTGAGTTTTATACGCTTCATCTGATACACTCCCGGACTGCATGAGAAATGAAATCTTATGCCCGCGCGCAACCAGTTTCTGTGCAAACAGGACGGCCAAATCCACGCGGAAAGGCGGAAACTGATCCGCCGGAATTACCAGCAACTTCAGCTTACTGGAAGAAGCCCCCGTATACATGGCTCGAATACGATCCTCCCTCTAATGCAAACGGCAATAAAAGCCTTATACCTCCGCAATCCTGCTGCGGAAGGTCGATCTTGTACGATGTGCCGCTCCGACGGCCTCGCAGTATGCGTCTACATACATGTTCGCTACGGAATCCCAGCTATATTTCATGGAGGCCGCCTTGGCTCTTTCGCCTTTCAGCCTGCGCAAAGCCGCATCTTCTGCCAGGAGCTGTATTGCGCGCGCCAGTTGCTCTCCGTGGTCGTTTGGAGCGACCAGATCTCCGAAATCCTTCCCGATCAAATCCCGGTTCCCGGGAACATCGGTCGCGACAATCGGCAGTCCGCATGCCATCGCCTCAAGGGCCGCGAGGCCGAAACTCTCCACGTAGGAAGAATTGACGAATACGTCCGACGCTCTCAGCAATCTTGCGACCTCGGATCCCGCCAGTTCCCCGGGCGTGAAAAGATGGTCCTGAAATCCCATACCGCGGGCCTTCTCCCGGATGCTCCCCATGTTGCAGCCGATGAGCAGATACGATAGATTGAATCCCTCGCTTCTCAGCCGGGCGGCTGCTTCAACGGCAAATTCGAATCTCTTTATCGGGTGGTTCCGCCCGACCGAGATCAGCAGAAGAGTATCCGAAGGTATTTTGTACTCCTGTCTCACCTTGTCTCTGTCGATCCGGATGTCGAAATCGGAAGTCCGGATTCCGTTCGGAACGATCCGCAGCGTCTCACTTTCATTCCGAATCCTGAATATCTCCTCGGCCATGGATTTCGATACGGCGGTTACGAAGTCGAAGCTCTTCAGGTTTCGACGCACCATCCTCTCTCCGCTTCGCTCACGCCGTACTCCGTAATTTGCTTCCGAACACCTGTTCAGGTCGGATCCGTGCGGCGTCCCGACGATCGGCGTTTTCCCGTCCAATAACGAAAAACGGTACGCCCAGTTACCGGCGACGCACACCTCGTGAACGTTAACCACATCGATTTTGTATTCCTTAACGACCTTTCTCAGACCGTAAACTGCGCACGCAGTGGTCATCCCCAACCTGCCGTGTCCTCTGAAGCCGAATTTAACCAATTCGTACACACGCGGGTGATCATATTCATCGTTCCTGTAGTGCGGTTTGAAAACGACCACTCTGTGCCCGGCATGACACAGAGCATTTGCGAGATTATGGACCACTAGTTCACGTCCGCCGATCGATGGCAGAAATGAGGAAGTGACAAGACAGATGTTCATTTCTTATTCCCGTGAAGAAGAACCGTCAGCCAAGAAGTTGCGTGTAATAATCAATCAGGTGGGCCGAAGCAATTTCGAAGGAGTGATTCCGACTAACAAACTCTCTCGCTTTAATAGCTCTTTCAACCCTGAGTTCGTGACTATCCATCAGCCTGCTGATCTCGGAGGCAAAACTCTGAGGGTCGTCGGCGACGGAAACGCAGTCGTTTGCCTCGTCGAAAAGCCCGAACATCCCCTGCGCCGTCGTGACCACGGGAACACCGGCGGCCATTGCATCGATTATTTTGGTTTTGATCCCTCCGCCGTTGAGTATCGGGAAAGCGGCTATATCCATGCCTCTGAAGATGTCGTTGACATCCTTCTTGAAACCCTCGATCCGGACAAATTCACCATTGGGATTTCCGGCCAGTTCTTCCCGGAACTTCTCATTATCCTTTCCAACGATGTGTATCCTGAACCGATCGGTTTTTTGGCTGAGAGCGGGAATGATTTCATTAACAATATAGCGAATCGAAATTCTGTTTGGAGGGTGGTTGTAGCCGCCCACGAAGAGGATACGGAAGAACTCACTCTCCGCTGGAGGCTGATAACTAATCGAGGGATTGTAGAAGTGCGGGACATGAACCGATCTATAGGGGAGTTTTTCCATCTCCACTGGGTTCAGGAAAATCTTGCCGTCCAGGTAATTGTCTAGCACTTTCTCGAACGCGTATTTTTTCATGCTCGTAGCCAGCAGACTGAACTTGCGGTGCAGTTTAGACTCGAACCGGATCTCCTGATAGGGAATGGTGTGATATAGATCGTGATATACGGCGGTCATTTTCACGTGTTGCGGAATATCGAACGCATGCAGAAAGTAATGTGGATTTTCGAAATGCACCAGGTCGATATCGTTTGTACGAATAAGGTTCTGAATCGATTCCCTGGCGGGAGCATGCGTTGCCATTTTTGTAAAGGGATCGGGAAAAGAAAGCAGGTCGTACAAATAATCCATATACCTGTTGCGCGACCTGCCGGCCGCAAATTTAAGCTGGGTTACGCTTCGCACCCCGATTGTCGGAAAAGTTGCAGTACTGCCGCCAAGCTCGAATGCCGGCTGGATGAAGAAAGCACAGTAGACAATAAAGGCGCTCGCCAGAGCTTTCAGCATATAGTAGGCATGCTGATTGCTGCCTCTATCCAGGGGAACCGGGTAATTTGAGACGTACAGAATCTTTTTCACTGAAATCCCTCATCCATCTTGGGTTACAAACCTATGGCCGCGTGTGGGAGTGAGAATTTCCGCTTGTCAGAGAAGGAAGCGTCAGACGTCGAAGTTAAACTTATCAGCTTGCCCGGCGCAGCCTTAATCGTACAACTCCCAGGGATGCCAGACCGGAGCCGAGGAGCCAAATTGCGCCGGGGATTGGCACGGGACTGGGGTCCAGGGTGAAGTTCGGTCCGAAATAGGCATGTTCCGAAGTGATATCCGTGAAGGTGGGCAGAATGAATGTCAATCCATATCCGTATCGATCCCTGACGTATGTAATCCAGGGAGATTCGGTTCAATGCTCACCGGTGCTCGTGAAGCGGACGTATGTATCAGTCTTTTCTCAAGAGGTATTTCAAGAAGGAAAAATTCGGCGAAGGAGACATCAGTTATCTTGAGCCGCCGCGATTCCTCCCGCGGACATAGAGGTACGGACTTTCGGACAGGAGAAACCGTTTCTTCGGCAAGGGTCTGCAGCGAGGTATCCTGACTGCAAACTCCTCTATGAAATCCCGGATCATCAGCGTTAGCCGGGCACTCACATTCTGGAACTCTACTCCGCAATGTCGCGTGTTCACCCGATCCGATGCTTTCTTCGGTATTTCCATATCGTAGACCACCCTGCACTGCACGCTGTCGACATGCATGAAACACCGATCGCTGCCGAAGATCTTTATCTCCGTGCATCCGGCGCTGTCGGCCTGCGTTGAAGTGTAGCGCAGACACAGGCCTCCAAGGCTGATATCCCGAACATGTCCGATGTTGACGATCTCGCCGGGCATGACAAACGCAGCGAAGGCCCCCGGCTTCCCTTGCAATCTCATTTGCTTTCTCTGATTACGGCGCATTTTGTGTTCCTCGGACGTTTACGGGAGGAAAGAAAGATCAATCGGAGCGGGTGGGCCGATTATCTCCCCGGAATAACAGGCAATATAGGCAAAATGCTATACGGCTTTCGAGACGGCCGAACCGTCGGCAACCAGCCGGTCGTAATGCTCCGAGAGAGTCATCCCTGTGAAGTCGCTGCTCACCCTGGAAAAAAGCGCTTCCAGATCTTCATAGAGCTTCTCCACCTCCGGCTCCGTTCGAAAGTATATGCTTCCCCCGGGCATGAGTTCAGACGAATGGATCATGAATTCGAGGCAGCTATGCCCCTTGATAACGGCATTTTCCACTATCTCCAGCAAACCCGTTAAGTTCCTGCCGTCGGGCCGCAAAATTATCAATCCTGGACCTAGCCGATGCATGACCCTTTCGCGGATTCGGTCGGGGAATCCCGCCAAAAAGACTCTCTTTATAAATGCATTCCTGTCGTAGGAACTGACGGGTATCTCGAGGAGCCGGGATATTCCAGGCCTGCTGATATCGTCCAGGTTGAGGAAATACTCTCTACGGGGGAATTTTCGATAGTCGCTGCCACCCGGTCCATCAGGCTTCCCGGGATGATGTTTCCATGAAAAGCCGGGTACCACGGAGCAGTCCACGTCGTAGCCTTCGGATGCAAGCATCTTCGCATAGGGCGAGTTGAATGCCCAGCGACCGGATCGGTGACTGCGCATTTTGACCTGGAAGAAATCCTCGAGGATACGCGTGATGGTCCGGATTTTTTCTATCATCACCGGCTCGGGATACTCCATGAGGTAGGGTTTGAATTTCCGGTCGTCCGAGGTCAGCGGGATGAGAGGCGGATTGTTCCATGCGTGAAGGTGCATACCGATCTCGGCCTTGCCTCTTCTCAGGCAATCCGCCGCAAACTCGCGGTAAAACTCATCCTGCATCATTTCATAATTGGTCAGGTAGGTCGGACTCAGACCATGGGCTTCACACAACGATTGAAACCGTGGCAGGAACCGTGCATTCCGGGTCTCCGGCTCGCCTTCTGATTCCCAGCAGTTATCACCCTCGGTATCGATTGTGATCAGAAACGAAGGTTTCCAACCAGCCGCGCGTCTCAAAAGATTCTTTTTGTCAGATGAAGATTTGAACATATCCGCCTGCCGCTTTTATATCCCTATAGATCAGTTGTGATCGAACCAACGGGAATGGAGGGCGGGCCTCAGGTCTGAAGTCGTACTGCAGGCAGAAGCCTGCCGAGGAAGGTTCTGATCCCATATTTCAATTCGGAGTAGAGCAGATAGCGTTTAAGCGGGGTAATACAATTCAGGTATACTTCCCTGTAGCAGACGAATTTTTCCGTCGCGGCCAAAGGAGATCTGTGTATCGAGAGGAAGAACTCGAACTGCGTGCGCCACCAGGGATAAAGCACCTTGTTCCGGAGCTTCGGATCGAACCAGACGCTATATTGACGCCTGTCGGCGATCAGGGAGGCGGACTGTTTCCTGTGGCGGCGCGAATAGAACAGCGCCTCGGGTATTTCTTCAAAACGCCCGATCAAAGCCAGCCTTGCCAGCAAGACTCCGTCTCCCATCGAATATCCGCCCATCAGCGGAGTTTTTGCAAGGGCATCGCGCCGAATGAGACCGAACACTTCAAAGCACATATGCCCCTGCAGCAGGGCACGGAAGCGGACCACGGGGTCGTTTGAGTCGGTCGGAAGCTTGTAGATATATGATTCCAGTCCCTTCCCGGCCTCATCGATTATCGTGACTCTCGTGTACGCCAGGACAGCTCCCCGGTCATTTTCCAGGACATCCATACAGCGGCTGAGGAATTCGGGAGCGCAGAGGTCGTCATGGGCGGCCCATTTGAAATACCTGCCTGAAGCCAATTGGAAAGTGAGATTGAAATTCGGCCCAGCCCCTATGTTCCGTGCATTCCGAACGTAACGGATTCTCCCGTCCTGGCGAGCATACTCCCGACAGATCTGCTCCGTCCCGTCCCGGGAGGCGTTATCCGCCACGATCAGTTCAAAATCATCAAAACTCTGCGCCAATAACGACTCGATCGCTCCGGCAAGATACTTTTCGCCGTTGTACACGGGCAGTCCTATACTGATTGCAGGTCTTTTCATGCCCGTTGGCTCCTCGCCGCCGCAAGTGCCCCCGAGTCGGCTATTTCCGGAGCGGGCAGATCGCAACCATTTCCACGGATGGGCTTTTGCACAATCTGCCACCTGAAGGGGACAAGGACGATGCCGAAATGTTTACTCGTGATTTCTCTGCCCGAGTTGTAGAAATCCGCTGAAAAAACATCCACCATGGCACATTGATCGAGTTGGTCGTACCAGACCGGGCCCGCACTTCCCACCCACACTGAAAGGAAATACCGGCCGGAAACGAGGTTGAGCGATTCGACCTCGAATTCGATGCTTCCCGAACCGGCATTAAGATGCGTGATTTCCTCTCCGGTCACCCATGTATTCAGTGATATGATCCTGGTTCCGAATTCCGTATAGACTTCGAGGCCGAAATGCGGGCTTCTGATGGACTCTTTTGCTCTGTAGTTGAGCCTCATAACGAGGTGGTCGCCCGTTCTCACGAATTGAACAGGCAGGCGTGAGCCGTCCAGCATTTCCAGGGACTCAAACCTCATTTTGCCGTTGCCGCCTCTGTTCTCCACCGTGGCAAAGTCGAAACTGGTGGAACCCGCGCCGGCAAAGGTAGCCATGTATTCCTCTATCACCTCCCTGGGATCTCCATCTCGTCTGATCCGTCCGCCGTCGATCCATACGACGCGTTCGCAGAGACTCTCCACAGCCTCCATATTATGGGATACGAACAGTACCGTCCGGCCGCTCCCACTCAAGTTATCCATGACCTTCAGGCACTTTTTCTGGAACTCCGCGTCTCCGACCGCAAGCACTTCATCCACGAGCAGGACGTCCGCATGCAGATGGGCCGCCACTGCAAACCCCAGGCGGAGCCGCATTCCGGAGGAATAAGTCTTTATGGGAGTATCGATAAACTTCTCGACACCCGCAAATTCGATTATTTCATCCATGCGGGCGTTGATCTCACGTTTCTTCATACCCAGGATGGATCCGTTCAGGTAAATATTCTCCCGGCCCGTAAGCTCATCGTGAAATCCCGTTCCGACCTCCAGCAGAGAAGCTATCCTGCCGTTTACTTTGAGCTTTCCAGACGTAGGGTGAGTTATCTTTGAAAGAACTTTCAGCAGGGTGCTTTTGCCCGCGCCGTTGCGGCCGATGATACCCACCACCTCGCCTTCTCCGACGGCAAAGGAGACGTCTTTCAACGCCCAGATGCACTCATTGCTTTTCCTGGCGAAAGGACGTTTCAACCTTCTGACCAGGGCCTCCCCCAGGGTTGTCTCCCGCTGGAGTTCTCCGATCCTGTATTTCTTGGATAAGCCTTCCGCTGCTATCGGCTCAGACATGCTGTCCGCAACTCCTCAGTGCATTTTAAATTAGATGGTGGGATTCCTAGATAATGTCTGCAAATGCCGCTTCCGCTTTTCTGAAATAGAGGACCGCGACGGCAAGTATGGCTACTGTCATCGGCAGGCACACCCAAAGCAGATTCCAGTCAACCGAACGTCCGGGCAGCAAAGTGCCGCGAAAGGCTTCGATTATTCCGCACAGCGGATTGAGTGCCATCAGCACGCGATAGCGCTCGGGGATCATGCTTGCGGGATAGATGACCGGGGTCACGAAAAGCCAGATTTGGACGGCAAACGGGATCACATATTTTATGTCTCGATACTTCACGTTAAGGGCCGACAATATGATCCCAAACCCAAGAGCGAGCATAACGAGCGGTACCGTTATCAGAGGCCACAGCAGAAGGTTCCAGGTAAGAGGCACCCCGTAGTAGGCCATCAATCCCAGGAGAACCAGAAAGGCAATCGCGAAATCGACCATGCCGCTGAGAGCGGACGAGACGGGGATCGTCATCCGGGGAAAGTACACCTTTGTGATCAGGTTTCTGTTATTTACCAGGCTGTTTCCGGCCTGGCCGAGCGCTCCGGAAAAGAATGTCCACGGCAGCAGCGCCGAGTAGGAAAAGATCGGGTATGGAATTCCGTCACTGGGGATCTTTGCCAGGTTCCCGAAAAACAGTGTAAACACGAGCATGGCGAAAAAGGGCTGGAGTACTGCCCAGGAAGCGCCGAGCAGCGTCTGTTTGTAGCGAACCTTTATGTCCTTCCAGATCATGAAGAAGAAAAGCTCGCGATAATTCCAGAATTCCCGAAACATTTCCATTCTCAGTTCACCCCACGGTTCTGCATACTGGGAAAGCCCTCCTGAGCCGGGCAGAAAAGATCGGGGCGGCCCATTACCGAATCCCGGGAATAAGGCTTCTGCATCACCAGCAGATCGAGACCGGTTGGAATGAAGTCATGGATGTGAAAGCGGGATCCAAACGCATGGAGTATTTGCGACCTGGTCTGAAAGACGTCCCAGGAACCGATCACCTTGGTCGACAACGAAGCTTTGGGGTCCTCGGAATTCAATACCAGATGTCCCTTGCTCCTCAGGTTTTTCATATCCTCCAGGTTCAGCATCAGCACCTGGTGACAGCGGCCGAGAACATCGGCCATAAAGAAGCCGCCCGGCCGGAGCACCCGGTACATTTCTTCGATCCACGACTTTTGAGCTTCCAGGGGGATATGCGTGAATACCGAAACGGCATAGATCAGATCGAATGAGCTGCTCTCGGCAAACTGCAGGGGCGGATAGAGTTCGTTCCTGTAGAACTCGATTCCCGGCAGATTTCCGCGGCACCATTCTATATTCTCGCCATCCAGGTCCGTACCGACCAGACGGACACCGTCCAGGCAGCGCAGGTGCCTTATCAGTCGCGCGGATCCACACCCGAGTTCCATGATTGCGCCTGCCGTGCGCAGGTTGAAACCGTTGCGATCGAGTATCCGAAGCCAGGAGAGCACCTGGGAATATCCGCTCATCAGGTAGAAATCCGGATTCGCATTTTGCTCTACATCCTCCTGCTTCAACACGGCTGTTTTGAGTATGAGTTCCTTCGGGGCGGACGGTCCCGGGTCGATATCGATTGCGAAGTGTCCCATTTTCTGTTGCAGGTACTTGTTGAAACGGCGTTTCGAAACGGAATGCATCAACTTCATGCGGTCATGTTCCCGCATCAGCCGCGGTAATTTTTCTATCAGCGGGACAACGAATCTGTCGGTAAGTTTCCCTTGAATTTTGTTCCTTATTTCCTGAAGATTTCTCATTTTCTGCATCCTTTGACGGTTATCGCCTGTATCATTGGACCGGCACCACATTTACATTGCCGAAAGTGACGTCGAGGAACTGGGATACGAGAAGCAGTGAGCCGCTTTTCTGATCGGCTGCGACGGCCTCTGTGCGTTCCAGGTTCCATGAGGAGGGTTCCGTCTGGTCCTGGGGCCACACTTTCATACGGTACAAAATCCCGTCACCGATGATTTCCGATCGGATTTTCATGAAGTATTTCCCACCGACCTGCAACGGAGTGCCCGTTCCATAAACCTGGTAGGAATAGTCAACCATCTCATACTTTGTGGATGCCTTTTGCCAGACATATCCGGCACAGGTTCCAAGCGGCCACCATTGCACACTCGGCTGGTTACCGTCCGCCGTATGTCCCTGCCAGTGCGAGATCAGCCCCAGGAAGGGCCCCCCACCGGGGGGATCGTAATTCTCTACTATTGCGTTTATGGTAACCGGCACGGTCGCCTCATACTGCCGCCAGCTCATATCTCCGATAGCCACGAGACGATCGTATCCGGGAGCAATCGATCTGATCCCCCCGTTTTCGAGGACCCAATGACCGTCCACGACCTGCGCCACATCCTGTATGGAACCGACCTTTGACCAGTCTATGCTGTAATTCTCAGGAATCGTGTTTCCTTTTGTGAAATTGATCGTGACAATTTCCGTTTTTTCCAGGCCTGCTTCGTTTACGGCCTTGACCTGCAGCATGTTCTCTCCTCCCTGCAGTTCATCAATCCCGATCTCGATGTTGAAATCCCCCGGCTGAGTCAACCGCGTCGAGGTGGGACCTATGGTCAGGGCGCGTTCGAGGCCGTCGTTCAATGAATAAGTAAGCGATGTGACCGCAGAACTGGTCCCTGAAACGTTGCCGACAATGTTGATCCAGCGCTGCGGCAGTCCGGCTTCGCCAAATTTCTGCTCCGAACCGTACCAGAAAGTTATTACCGGCTGTCCGACTCCCTGATGCAGAGTCCGAACGTTGTAAGCAGGGAAGCTTGCGGCATTTCCAAACGAATCCTCCGAATTGACCTGGAGAGAATAAAGCGTATCGGGCAGAAGGTTTGGAATCAGCACGTTATGCAGCCAGGACGGCTCGGGTTCAACCACGACCTTCGGGAAGGGATCGGCATCACTGGAATAATCGACGCTGCCGATTGCAGATTCATCCGTGAGCCATGCGACCCGGATGCTCGTATCTCCGGCGACGGTTTTGAGCTGCTGAAGGAAAGGCGGCAGAGCATCCGCGACGGGAATACCGTCTTCAGGGATTATTGGATCTTTCATGTTCATGAAATAGTCGATTATTGCGCTGTGTGCAGGGGCGGTCTTTCCGGAGTCGCTGTAATTTCCGACGAAGGGTCCGATCGCGCACGTAACCATGGTATGCACAAACGAAACGACGCTTTTCCATTCCACTCCGTCCGCGGAATACCGGAAATCCCAAGTATCCCCGGTTCGGGTCACCTGCATGTAGACGGGCTGCACCATGAGCAGCTGGTATGCCAGTGTGTTTGGAACGCCGTTTACGACGTCGGCAGCGAAGGCACGCACGCCGGACACATCACTGAAAAAGTCGAATCTGAGCCAGTTGCTGTCGTCCTCCTGCACGATGATCCCCTGGCTCTGACATTTTTGAGTCACCGACGACGAAAATTTCACCTGCAGTTCGAAATCGGTATTCTCGATCTGCTGAAGGAGGCGGGGCGCGGTGTTGGGTACCCATGCATTGTGCGACACGCCCGCGGGGACCGAGAACCTCAATTGCGCATTTCCCGTTCCGGATCCGGTCAGCATAATCGACGAATCCCCAAGAGGGTCCACAAGCGTCCAGAGTTGCGTGTCGAGATTGTTCCTGTTGAAGTCATCCGAAATTATTCCCGACACGTTCGGAATGATCGGGATGAATTTGGCAGCGATCGACTTGTTGCCGTTGACGGTAATATTTAGTGGATTATCGGTACCGATGACCGCCCCGCTCCAGCTCACAAAACGCCAGCCGTCAGCCGGCGATGCGGAGATCCGGACTATCGTGCCCTCGAGATATGTTCCACCCGAGGGGTCGAGGGCCACCGTTCCGGCACCGGCCGTTTGAGTGGAAATCGTGTATGTCGGAATTTGCGCGAATGCAGCCGTGATATTCTTGTCGGCATCCATTCCGACCGTCAGGGGATTGGTAGAGCCGACGGCATCCCCGTTCCACCCGCTGAAACGCCAGCCCGACTGCGGTATTGCATTGAGTTCCACCATTCTTCCACAGGTGAAGTTTGTCTGGTCCGGGGATGCGGCTACCGTCCCCTCGCCAGTCACAGAGACGTTCAGTTCCCTTTCGGGAAGGGGATCCGCAACGACTGTGTCTTGCGTAACGATGGGGTTATGGGCATTGAAGAAGTAATCTATGATGACGGTGAAGCCCGGGACCATACCGCCCACGCTGAAGTTGCCCGCGAACGGACCCATCGCCGATACGTTCAGGCTCTGCGAAAAACTCCCGGCTTCAAGCCAGCCCACGCCGTTATATGAGTAAGACTCGGTCCAGAGGTCTCCCTCTCTCGTAATTCTCAGGTAGAGTGTGGATCCGGCCGATATTCGTTTCATGATCCGCGTACTCGTCAGTCCGCCGGCAGTGCTGGCTGCAAAAACGTTCATCCCTGCCCCGTCGTAATGAAACTCGAAGCGCAGCCAGTCATCTTCATCCTGTTCGACAAGTACTCCCTGCAGCTGATACTGTTCCGTCGGTTGTGAATCGAATTTGACTTCGATTTCAAAATCAGCATTTGTCGAGGGCTGCATCATCCGAACCGTGTCATTCGTATTCCAGGCATTGTGGGAAACGCCGGCCGGGACGGAAAGACGCAGGTGGGCATCTCCCGTTCCGACTCCCTCGACCATGTAACTTCCATCCCCAAGCGGGTTTACAAACGTCCAGAGATCGCTTCTCAAACCGCACGTATTGAAATCGTCCGATACGCATGCCTCCGGAAGTTGGGAGAAAACGGCATGCAGGTCCTTGTCCCCATCCATGCCGATCGTGAGAGGATTTGCAGTTCCATGTGCAGCCCCCGTCCACCCGGCAAAGTACCAGCCGTAAGCAGGGGTGGCCGCAACCTGGATGACCGTTCCGCAGGCGAAGGCCGTCCCGTCGGGATTGGATGTAACCGTGCCGTCCCCCTCGATCGATATGTTCAGGGTTTTTTCGGGTATGGCTTCCGGAAGTGCTCCGTCTTCCGGAAAGACAGGCTCTGATGTGCTGAAGAAGTAATCGACCATCGCGGTATATGCCGAAGCATTCCCGTTAACGCCGTAATTGCCTGCAAACAATCCTACGGCCGAAACGGCAAGGCTTTGCATGAAACTCCCGGCCTGCGTCCAGTCCGTTCCGTTGGTGGAATAAGACTGGGACCAGAGATCCCCTTCTCTTTTCACGCGCATGTACAGCGATGAACCCGCGGAGATTTGAGAACTGATCCGAGAAGCTGACGAACCGTTCGAAGTACTCGCTGCAAATACTGTCAGTTTTGTCCCGTCGTGGAAGAAATCGAAGCGAATCCAGTTGCTCTCATCCTGCTCAACCAGGATTCCCTGCATCTGGTACTGTCGGCTCGGCACGGAATCGAATTTAACCTCGATTTCGAAATCCGTGTCACCGGCCGTTTGCATCACACGGACAGCATGATTTGAATCCCAGGGGTTATGGGATGTGCCCGCTGGAACGCAAAGGCGAAGGTGCGCGTCACCTGATCCCACTCCTTCGACCATGTAGCTTGCATCTCCGAGAGGATCTACGAAGGTCCAGAGATCGTTCCTCAGGCCGCACGTATTGAAATCATCCGAGGCGATTGAAACCGTGGACGGATCGGCTTTGCTGAATTGCGCTGCAAGAGACTTGTTCGCGTTCATCGTGACGGATGCGGGATTCGCACTGCCGGCCGCGGCCCCGCTCCATAGGGCAAACTCCCAGCCATGGTATGGGATTGCACTGACATGGACGACTGTTCCGTCCGGGTAGGATCCGCCGGGCGGGTCAAGTACCACGGTTCCCGAACCCTCCGTCTGTACTGCGAGATTGTAGAAAGGAATCAGAGCGAATGCTGCCGTCACGCTTTTGCCCGAATTCATCGTGACGATTGTTGAAACGGCGTTGCCGCTTGCATCACCGCTCCAGCCGGTCAAGTTCCAGCCGGAGTAAGGAATTGCCGTAAGCTGCACCTGGGTCCCGGGAAGATAGCTGCCTCCGGCCGGATTGAGCGTCACGCTTCCAGATCCCAAGACCTGAACCGCCAAGTTGTAGGTCGGCATTCGGGTGAAGGTCGCGGTAACGCTTTTGTCGGCGTTCATCGTAACACTTGCGGTCTCGCTATAGCCGCCCGCCGCTCCACTCCAGCCGATGAACTGCCAACCCTCAGCAGGTGTGGCCGTAAGGATCACCTCGGTGCCGCTGGGGTAGGTCCCCCCGGGGGGATCGCTGGTAACGGAACCCGAGCCCACAACTTGCACCGACAGACTGTAGCTCGGGAGTTCAGCAAAGACGGCAGTGATGTTCTTGTTGCCATCCATGCTTATGGCGAGAGGATTGATATTGCCGGAGGCAGCTCCGCTCCATGAACTGAAAAGCCAGCCCGTTGACGGTGTAGCGGTCAGGACCACAAATTCCCCACAGGAATAGCTCTCCTGATCAGGAGAAGCCCTGATCGTACCGCTTCCCTCCACGGATAAGTTCAACGACTCCCTTGGAGCAGTCCCGTCTTCGGGAACGATCGGGGAACTCGTGTTGAAGAAGTAATCGATTCGCGCGGTGAAGGCAGGAATAACTCCGTTGAGTCCGAAATTCGAAACAAACGGTCCCGCCTGCCTTACCGTAAGCGCCTGGGTGAAACTTCCGCTGCTTGTCCAACTGGTCCCGTTATAAGAGTACGACTCCGTCCAGAGAAATCCAGTCTTCTTTACCCGCAGATAAAGGGGGGTGCCCGCGGTAATCGCCTTGTTAATTCTGGTGGTCGTCACTCCGCTCGTAGTGCTCGCGGCAAAGATATTCAGATTCGACCCATCATGAACGAAATCGAACCGCAGCCAGTTGTTCGTATCCTGCTCGACTATGATTCCCTGGTTCTGATACTTCTGGGTCGGCTGGGAATCGAATTTTACCTCGATTTCGAAATCGCTCTCCTCGGCGGCCTGCATCATCCGCACGGACGGATTCGTATTCCATGGGTCGTGGGATTTGCCGGCGGGAACGGTCAGAAGCAGATGTGCGTCTCCCGTGCCCGCTCCTTCAATCTGGTAACTCCCGTCCCCAAGAGGGTTGATGAAAGTCCACGTATCCGTATTCAGACCGCATGTATTGAAATCATCGGAAGTCAGTGAAGGCGGCACCTGAACGAAAGTGGCCGTGACGTTCTTGTCGGCGTCCATGCCTAGGGTGAGCGGATTGGAACTCCCGCTAGCCGATCCGCTCCATCCGGAGAAACTCCAGCCCGAGGCCGGCATTGCAGTGAGCTGCACCACCGTTCCACAGGGGAATTCCGTCTGGTTCGGGTTCTTGGAGACGGTTCCCTGGCCTACCACCGATACGGTCAACGTCTGGTTGGGCATGCTCCCGGATACGGCCCCGTCTTCCGGTGAGATCGGATACAGCGTATTGAAGAAGTAATCCACGATCGCGGTGAAGGCGGGCATATTCCCATTCGTACCGTGGTTGGAAGCAAACGGCCCGGCTGCATGAACCGTGAGTGCCTGCATATAGCTCCCCGCAACGGTCCAGGTCGTCCCGTTATAGGAATAGGATTGGGTCCAGAGATCTCCCTCTCGCTTTACGCGGAGGTAAAGCGGCGAACCTGCCGCGATCGCTTTCCCGATGCGCATGCTTGACAGGCCATTCTCGGTGCTTGCAGAGAAGACCTTGAGACTATTTCCGTCATAATAGAATTCGAAGCGCAGCCAGTTGCCCGCATCCTGTTCGACTATAATTCCCTGGTTCTGATACTGAAGCGTCGGCTGGGAATCGAACTTTATCTCCACTTCGAAGTCCAGGTCGTCCGTGGCCTGCATCATGCGAACGGATGGGTTCGTATTCCATGGGTCGTGGGACCTCCCGGCCGGGACCGAAAGCTGCAGCCTGGAATTCCCCGTCCCCACTCCTTCCACCAGGTAATTCCCGTCTCCCAGCGGATTGATAAATGTCCAGATGTCGGTCCTCAGACCGCAGGTATCGAAATCGTCGGAAACCAATTCCTTAATGGTGGTGCTTTCAGTGAATGTCGCCGTCACGCTCTTATTGGAGTCCATGTTCAACACGGCGAGTCCGTCAGTCCCGCCTAACGATCCGCTCCAGTGTGAGAAACGCCAACCCGAAGCGGGTGTTGCGGTGAGATGGACCGTTGTACCGCTCGCATAGCTCCCGCCGGGCGGATCGAGGATCACGCTTCCGGAACCGACGGTCTGCACCGAAAGGTTGTAATGGGTGGTCTGGAGAAAGGTCGCGGTGAGGCTTTTATCGCCGTCGACCGTTATGCTGAGGGGGTTGGCAGTTCCCGTCCTGGCTCCGCTCCATCCGCTGAAATACCACCCATTGGCGGGAGATGCCGTAACCTGGACGACGGTACCGGACAAATATACCCCTCCGGGCGGATCCAGGGTAACCGTGCCCGACCCGACAGACTGCACCGACAATGCATAGGTCCCTATCTGCGTGAAAACCGCCGTGAGGGTCTTGTTTGCATCCATGGTAAGCGCCAGCGGGTTTTCGTTCCCACCTGCCGATCCGCTCCAACCGCTGAATTTCCATCCCGAGGAAGGCGTGGCCGTTACATTGACTACTGTGCCCGCCAGATAACTTCCTCCGGATGGCGTGAAGGTCACGGTACCCGATCCGACCGACTGCACTGAAAGGCTATAGGTCGGAAGTTGGGTAAATGTTGCGGTAATCGCTTCGTCGCCATCCACGACCAGGGAGGCCGGGTTTGTGCTTCCGCTCAAAGAGCCGCTCCATCCGCTGAACCGCCAACCCGCAGCCGGTACGGCGGTGAGTTCGACCGTAGTCCCTTCGGAATAGGTTCCTCCAGGCGGATTCAGGGATACCGATCCGGATCCCACTGTCTGGACCGATACGCCGCACAGCCTGCCGTATACAAAGATGGCCGTGAGGAACTTGTCTTCGGTCATCACCAGGGTCGTCGGCCCCGCAGTATTTATCTGCGGATTTCCGAGGGCCACATTGAGGCCCTTGCCGGCGGAGCGTATTACCTTCGAAGCCGGTCCAAACTCTGTTTCATCCATCAAACCGACACTGAAATGCGCCGGGACCTGGGTCAAGTATGAGACATCGCTCGAGCGCCCAAACCCGAATACGGTCATCGCTCCGTTCATCGCGTAGTACGAGTCGATCCCTCCATCATTTTCATGGTGGACAAGAAACAAAGACCTGGCTTTCCCGTTCGTATTCGGGTCGGTGAAATAGATCCATTCCTCTCCGGCAATTCCGGCCAAATCTGCCGCCCATGACGACATCGCCCAAATCTTGGCGCCGTCGGATCGCACCATATAATCCGCGGAATCGAGCACTCCTCCGGGGGTCCCTTCATACAGGAACCAGTACGTATGGCCCGCCCGGAGCAGGGTCATCGTCGCGTACCGGGGATAGAATTCCCACAATGCTTCCCATTTGCCGTCTATGGTTGCAGTATGAATGGTCGTTTTGATAGGGCCCGTATTGACTATGCTGCTTACAGCAGCGGTGCTCCCCGGGTGGAACTGGCTTTCCGGGAAAACCATATTCGGTATTCCACGATAGTTGCCGGCAGCCCCTCCAGTTGGAGCATAGCTCAGCCAGTCGTTCCCGTTCATATCCAGAAGGCTCGAAAAACCGCCCGCGGCTTTCTGAAAATAAAAGACGGCGTTCGCGTTCTGTATGCGGTAACTTGCCTGCCCCTCGTCCATCTGGTTATCGAGCAGAGATACCTGCTGACCGACTTGAGCCTGCTCGAACCCGGCACCAACCGTATCGAAGTAGACATGGTAGTACCGGACGGCATCGGCCGCGGTTGCCCCTTTCAGGATGAAAACGAGTGTTCCCGAAGCATTTGAGGTAGCTTCAAAATTAGAGTCCCGATCGAACTGGAAAGGCACTCCCGAATCGATAACCTTTCCACTCGAATCGATTTCCACAACTCTTAGGGAATTGAGATCGAGAGGTCCCTCCTTGTGCAGAGTTCTAAGCATCTGGGTAAAATCGATCTTCTGCTCGACCGGTTTGTCGATCCGTTCGTATTCCGCCACGTCCACTGTAACGAGGGTGCGGCATCCCCATTTCGAATCCCACCAATTGTAGAGCGAATTGATGTTGCCGTCCCAACCGGCAAAAGTCCAACCGGATGCCGGGTTGGGAGTGAGGGTTACGAGTTCTCCATAGCCATAGGCGGCCTTGTCGGGATCTATGCCGACAGTTCCCTGGCCCACGGTCGAAATGTCCAGCGTATATAAATCCTGGACAAATTCCGCCCCGATGCTTGTATCTCCGGTTATGGTCAGCTCGGCATACGGAGCGGAACCGCTCAAACCGCCGCTCCAGGTGCCGAACTGCCAGCCCGGCGCCGGTTCCGCGGTAATCCGAACGGTAGTGTTCGCTTCATAAACACCCCCGGCCGGGTCGAGGGCTATTCCGCCGAGGCCCGTAACCGACGTGGACAATGTGTACCGGACTGTTGAAGCCACCTTCTTGGCCAGCACGATTTTATCGATCCAGAATTTGTCGCCTGCAACGGCCGTATCGGCAAACCAGAACATCAGTCGGGCATCATTCACGGTTGCGCTGAAATTGGCCGTTCTGAATGAAGTTTTGAAGATTTTCCAACTTGTCGACAAATCGCATCTGAAGTTGGAAAGGCCGTAATTGGTGTACGGTGACGTATGCATGGAAAGCGAAACGGTTACATCGTGCCCCGTATTGGAATACGCCGCGAAGCTCAACTCATATTCGGTATTGGGCTCCAGGGTTATCCCGTTCTGGAAAAGCTGGATGTTGGTTCCCCCCGTCTGGGTGGTTATGCATGCCGCACCGGCAGAGCCGTCGTAGCCCGGCGAAGTGATTGTGAAGGAACCCTGCCCGCTTGTGTAGAAAGTCCAGTATCCCGTACTGCCATCGAAATCGGGATTCGAAAGGACATTTTGAGATGTGGGAACCGGGGTGGTACTCACGACGAGGACGGCGCCCTGGCTCGGAACGGTTCCGTAATCGTTGGTCACGACGCATGTGAATATCGCGCCGTTATCCGACAGACAGACAGGCGGAGTTGTGTAACTGGAACCGGTCGCACCTGCAATCTCGCTTCCGTTCTTCTTCCACTGATAACTGAAAGGTCCGGTTCCGCTCGCCGTGACTGAAAATGAAGTGCTATCCCCAACCAGCACGGTCTGATTCTTCGGCTGCTCGGTTATACCTGGGGCTGTCCCGGTCTCGGTCACCGTGAGCGTTGCGTTTTCGCTGGTCACGCTTCCAACACTATTGGAAACCACGCAGCAGAAAGTGCTCCCGCTATCCTGGATCGTTACGGCGGGGACCGTGTAGGAAGAACTGTTTGCTCCCGATATGTTGGCCCCGTTTTTCTTCCACTGATAGCTGAGAGGAGCGGTACCCGTCGCACTCACGCTGAAGGTGCCGGTCCGGCCGACCAGGACGGTTTTGCTCTGGGGGTGCTGCGAAATCGCGGGTGCCGTCCCGGAAGGCGCCTGGCCATATCGGACCTGTAGGGCCGGCCCCGGCCACATGACCTCGATGCCGTGTCCGTCCGTATCCGAATGAAAGGTGATCGTATTGTCCCCGGCTGTCAGCGCGGAAAGGGGAATTGAGACGGTGTCGTAAGAGTAGAGGCTTTCCAGGCCGTATTTCGGAGTCGTGTAGTCATTGACTTTTGTGTAGAAAGACTGTCCGGTCTGGTTGCCGTCCCATGTCTTTACCAGGAGGACCGCTTCGGTTGCATTCGCAAGGGTGGGAATGTAAACCTTGCAGGATTTTGTCTGTCCACCACGCACCCAGAAAATCTCCGGTACGTCCACCGCCTTATAGAGCTGGACGGACTGGGTCCGTTGGAATGAGAGATTTGCCACTTCGTCTGTCACATACCAGACCCCGCCGGCGTCCCTTATCCTGGCGATCAGTTTCACCTGCCCGGCATCCTGGTCGGGGACCCACCGGGTATCCCAGAGAACGCTGAAGGGCGAGTTGGTAGCCGTTCCTACATGGCCTTTTATACCTATTGAGTCATTCCACGGCGTCCTGTGATAGTTTCTTTGCCAGTCCAGGTAAACTCCGTCTCCGTCTGAATCGTACCCTTCATAATACGCAAGGTAGTCCACCCGGGTCACGTTGCCGCTCGTTGAAACCTGTATCGTCGGGTTATCGGAAAACATTGAGTTCGATGCCGGAGAGGTTATCCGCCCCGTTGCATGAGCTTTAAGCTGGGGATTATAGTATACGCGCAGGATCGCCCCGTACCATCCCCACTGCCCCCAAAGCCAGCTGTTCAGGCCGCAGGTCCCTTCCAGGGTGTTGTCGCCGGTCTTGAGCTGGCTGAGGGGAATCTGGATCAGATGGTTCACCTGCTGCATATATTCTTCGCCCGGCGCGGGTGAAGACCCAAGTTCATCCAGTTCGGGTATTGGAATCCAATTGTTTGAGTTGACACGGATTTTCTTGCTCGTAGTTCCCTCGTGCCCTCCCCAGAAATCGATCACCAATTCGGCCTTCGTCGCGTACTGCAGATCGTCGACCCAAAGGTGCAGGACGGGATTGGGAAGAAAGGACGCAGCTTCCGGATGGAGCGTGAGGTCCGTATCCGGTGCCGTGACCCTCCAGTTATTTCCTCCATTGTTGAAAGTGAATTCTTTGTATACTTCTCCGGGCTTTGGAGCGCCGCCTGAAAACTGCGCCAATCCGCTTTCGACACTGCTCAAAATAATCAACACGGCCAAAACGAGCTGAACGGTAAGGATCCGCTTCATTGGGCTATCCATCTCATGTGGGTAAACGAAGTTTTTCGTCCAGGACAATTTGGAACTGACTATGGTCTGCCAAAAGCCCGGCTGTGATTTTCGGCAGGGGCCGGAGAGTGAGGAAAAGATTGGGACGAGGGTCCGGCATTTTCTCCGAACCCTCATGAAACTTGCGGGGTTATTGCTTGATGAGCGCCACCTTGTCGATCCAGAACTGGTCTCCGGGGATGTTTCCATCACCGAACCAGTACATCAGTCTCGCATCACTGACGGTAGAACCAAAATCGGGCGTTCTGAAACTCGCTGTGTAAGTGGACCAGCCCGATGAAAGATCGAAACCCAGGTAGAATGGCCCGTAGACGGTGTACGGGCTGGTGTGTTTTAGCAGCGATACTTTCAAGTCTCGTCCGGTGTTTGAATATGCTGAAAAGCTGAGTACGTAGTCGGTATTCGGCTCAAGCTCAATACCCTGCTGATAGAGCTGCACGTTGGTCCCCGTGGTTACGATCTTCACCAATCCGGCATTCGAACCTTCATAACCGGGAGAGGCGAAGGTACAGCTTCCGCTACCGTCCGTGTAGAAATTCCACGCACTCATCCCGCTTTCGAAGCCGGGGTTTGAAACGAAATTCTGGTCGGCAGGCGGATCAACGGGTGGGTCCACGGGTGGGTCAACGGCGCCCCCTTTCGTGAGCACAACCTTGTCGATCCAGAACTGGTCCCCCGCCGTATCCGCTTCTGCCAGCCAGAACATCAAACGCGCATCGGTAACCGGTTCGCTGAAACTCTGCGTCCTGAAAGTCATTGAGTAATTGCTCCACCCCGAACCCAGGGCAACCGGAGCGTATGAAGGACCGTATACAGTGTAAGGGGCCGTATGTTTGCAGAGCGTGACGCTCATATCGCGTCCCGTGTTGGAGTAAGCATAAAAGCTGAGTCGATACTCGGTATCCGGTTCCAGAGGGATGCCGCTCTGGTAAAGCTGAACGTTTGTTCCGCCGGTCTGGAGCTTGATGCATGCAGCTTTGACACCCTCGAAACCGGGCGAGAGGGCGTCGAAGCTTCCGCTCCCGTCTGTATAGAAGTTCCACGAAGCGGTCCCGCTCTCAAACCCGGGGTTCCTGATGATGTTGCCGGTATCGGGAGGGGTCGTCGTGACCGTAAGGATTGCCGTGTTACTCGTTACATTGCCGTAAGCGTTTGAGACCTGGCAGGAGAAGGTTGCGCCATTGTCGGCCGCCGTTACGGCCGGCGTCGTATAAGTCGCGTTGTTCGGCGCTCCCGAAATATCCGATCCGTTTTTCTTCCATTTATAGGTCAACGGAGCTGAACCCGTCGCGACTATGCTGAACGAAGCTGTCCGGCCCACCTGTATGGAAGTGCTCTGCGGATGCTGACTAATCGATGGCGCTGTCCCCGCAGGCGAGCTGGTGACCGTCAATGTCGCCGCGTTGCTCGTCACATTGCCATAGGCATTTGAGACCTGACAGGAGAAAATTGCTCCATTGTCCGCAGCCGTTACGGCCGGTGTCGTATAAGACGGGCTGTTCGGCGCTCCGGAAATGTCGCTGCCGTTCTTCTTCCATTTATATGTGAGAGGTGATGTTCCCGTCGCAGAAACACTGAATGATGCGGCTTGGCCCGCCTGGACCGAGGTGTTCTGGGGATGCTGCAGAATCGTGGGGGCTACGTTCACAGGTGCGGATCCGTATCGGACCATGATGCTCGGCCCCGGCCACATAATCTCAATTCCGTGGTCGGCCGTGTCGGATTCGACTGTAAACGTGTTGTTGCCGACTCTAAGCGCCGAGACGGGAACCGTGATACTGTCGAATGAATAAAAGTGATCCTGTCCATATATGGGGGTCGTCCAGTTGTTTACCTTCGTATAGAAAGTCTGGCCGGCCTGGTTGCCGTCCCATGATGGAATGAACAGGCGCGCGTCCGTGGCATTAGTCAGGGTCGGGATGTAAATGTTGCAGGTTTTTACCTGCCCGATTCTCACCCAAAATCCCTGGGGCACGTTGGTCGATTTGTATATTTCGACCGACTGGCTTCTATTGAACGAGAGATTTGTCACTTCATTGGTTACGTACCAGTAGCCGTTGGTTCCCAAGATCCTGCCAACCAGTTTAACCTGCCCGGCATCCTGGTCCGGCACCCACTGCGTATTCCATTGCACCTGGTAGGGAGCGGTGGAGGAAGTCCCGACATGATTCCTGATTGTCATCTGGTCGGCCCACTTCGTCCTGTGATAATCGTGGTGATAACCGGTATACACCCCGTCCCCATCCGTATCGGCGCCATCATAGCTCGCAAGGTAGTCCACACGACTCACGCCGCCGGAGGTCGAGATCTGTATGGTGGGATTGTCGCCGAACTGCGAGTTGGAGGTCGGATATGTTATCGTCCCGGTCGCATGAGTCTTGGTGGCCGGATTGTAGTAGACACGCAGAATAATTCCATACCAGCCCCACTGCCCCCACCCGAAATAACTGGTGCCGCTGGTGCCTTCGAAGCCGTTGTTCCCTGTTCGAAGCTGACTCACCGGGACCTGTATCAGGTAATTTACCTGCTGCATATACGCCTCACCCGGCGCCGGACCGGTGCCGAGTTCATCGAGTTCGGGAATCGCTATCCAGGCATTGCCGTTGACGCGGAATTTCTTCGGCGTGGTACCCATGTGCCCTCCCCACAGGTCGATCACAACCTCCGCTTTGACGGCATTCTGCAGGTCATCGACATATACGTTGTTTATCGAATTCGGAAGGAGACTTGCCCCGACAGGATACTTTACCGGATCGATATTCGGATCGGTAACCCTCCAATTGACGCCGTTGCTCGTGAATACAAACTCTTTGTAGACATCCCCGGGTTTCGGACCACCGTTCGCAAACTGGTACCCGTTCAGGATCTGGCAGTCGCCAGTCGATGCCGCAAAAAGAAGGTACAGCAGTATGAAGAAAGGTATCCGCCCTACAGTCTTAAACATCCTCAAATTTTTCCTCAAATTTCTCATTGAAGGACCTCCATGGGGTAATGCGAGTGTGCGGTTTTATGTGCGCTGGATAGGACAAATTCGAGCCAGCTCTCAATTCCCCCATGCATAGACCGGAATTGCGAGGTCCGTCAATATGAAAAAAAAGTCCCATATGACAAAAACATCCTACCTTTACGGCATTTTCGAATCAGTTAAATTACAAGTAGACCAGATATGAATATGTTATTGCACTACATATAGTAGACAGATAAGAATACTCTATTACACGTATATCAAGCTTGCCGATATTTCAAACCGTTTGATAATAGTCTTAATTTCCGATATGTATACTCTATTCATAACAAAGATTACGTCTGGATGAAATTCTTCAAGCATATCCGGTCCATTGATGCTATGTCCTGTTCCGGCTATGTACATTCCGCTCTTTCGTGGATTTATGTCCAATACGGTATCTATATGCCATGAGTTGTTATTGACATTCAGATACATAACCCCTTTTGATCCAGCTCCCCAAACTGCCGATTTCAGACCCGAATCAGCAAGATTTTCTATTTGGGACCGGCAGGATGCTTTCCTGCTGTTGTATTTCTCCCGGAAGAGCTTCGGCATGTATGCACTGCAATCGGGACGCTGGACGTCGCCGTTCGCATGGCCGGGCTTCATGATCGCGGGCACCGCTTCTATGGAAAGGAACTGACCGTCAAAACGCTCTTCCAGCCTCAGAACCTCGAATCCGCAGCTTCGAAAAAGCGTTTCAAGAGAAGTTCTGTTGAAATACGAATAATGTTCATAGATCAGATCCCAAATACTCAGGTCTTTGATGATGAAGTCGGCATTCGGAACTTCAAAAAAAACAATCGTATCGCTTCTCTTTCCTATCGCGGCTCGAAGTTGCAGGAGGAATTTCCGTGGAGCATTCACGTGCTCGAGCATCTGGCGAGAAATTATAAAATCCGCCTTTTGGGAGGCGTAGCGTTCGGAATAGTAATCACGCACGAAGCGTACCTTTTCACCGGGCATTGCCTTCTGCTCATCGGAGACAGCCGGATCGAAGCCGAGGCCCAGGTTGTTTCCACGCTCGCAAAGCATGCACAGAAATTCGCCTCTCCCGCACCCTATATCTATTATGCTCTTTCTATACAGGCTGTAGCGATCGACCAACTCATTCACGAGCCCTTCGGCATAGTGTTGAAACCGCGGTGAGAAATGGAGCGAGTTTTCATAGCTGCCCCCATACTCCAGAATTGTGGGGTCAAAGGCATCATTGAAGATGTGGGTACAGTTGCTGCACAGCATCAGCCTCATATCCCCGCGGGGTGCGCGGATCGCCGCCTCCCGTGACGGCCAGAGCAGGTTGCAGTGCACGGGTACCCGAGGTTCGTTCAAAATTACTGAAACCGAGGTCGCCCCGCAGACAGGGCATCCCTTTCTCTCCGGAATTGACTGCATCGTGTTGTGAACCTTCCTGAGGAGCAGCTAGAGACTCAGAAGCTCCGGTGTCAGGGACAGGCGATCCAATTCCTGCCTGATTTCATCCACGTACACCGGATTCATTATGATTACTCTTTGTGGGTCGTATTCTCCAAGGAACGCCGGGGAGACAATTTCCCTGCCGGATCCGGGCAGGAAGGTGCCCTGCCTGTGCGGATTGATGTCCACCACATATTCGATTTTATCGGCAACGCGCAGAGACGTCATGAAAGCGACCGCTTTGGATCCCGCTCCCCACAGCACCGTTCTGCTCCCGTTTTTCCCCTCCAGGCTGTTCTTCCAGGACCTCAGCTTTCGTTCAAGCCTGCCCTCGAATGTCGAGGCGTATTCCTTCAGAGTATCGAGATCATCTTCAAGCGGCCCGGGATCCTGCAATCTACCGTGCGTCGGTCTGGCCTCTACCATCAGGTACTGCCCCTGATAGCCGGTGTACAGATCGAGGATGTCGAAACCGTTGCGTCTCAGCAAACCGGCAAGAGATCCCGGGCTGAAGTAAGAGCAATGTTCATAATATATATCTTCAAAAGAGCACTCCTTCAGGATTCGTGTTACATCCGGGACCTGTAAGAACAGGATTGTGTCGAACCGGTTTTCAATCGATTTTCGGATCGTCCAGACGAATTCTCCCACTTTTGCAATGTGCTCCAGGGTCATCCTGCAGCAGATGAAATCGGCATGGTAATCTCGATATTTCTCTGAATAGTAATCCTTGATGAACCGGATCCGCTCAGCGGCCTTGCTTTCAATCCGTCCTTCCACGAAGGCGGGGTCGAACCCCATGCCCCGATTGCCGCCGAGTTCGCAAAGCTTGGCGAGGAACTCGCCCTTTCCACAGCCGATTTCGATGATACTCTTGTTTTCCAGACCGTAGCGGCCAACCAGCTGCTCTGCCAGGTTCCCGGCAAATGCATTGAATGTCGGCGAAAAACCCTGTGTTTCCTCGCATTCGGAACAATATTCCAACAACCCTGCATCGAATTTGCCATTGAAAATAAATCCGCACTTATTGCAGAAAAACAGCGCGATGTCGCCTCGTGGATACTTGACGGCCTTCCCTCGTGTCGGCATGTTCAGGGTGCTGTGCACCGGAAACCCGTTTTGGCTGTAGATGAGCCGCGTGTTTCCGGAGTTACACGACCGACATTTTATATTGTCCTGCATCCGGATTTCTGTGTCTGCATGCATCGTTTCAGGTAGCTCTATCGACTCCAACCAACACTCCTTAATGCCGAGATCGACCCGGCAACCTGCACTGCTCTTCGAGTGCCTATTGAGCAGGACTCAGCTCGCTTTATACGATCCGCACTTCGGGAATCGGGATAATGAATCTTCCGCCGGCTTTTCGATATTCAGCCTGCTGCTTGAGAATCTCGTCCGCGAAATTCCATGAAAGCAGCAGGACATAGTCCGGCTTTTCATCCATGAGCATCTCGGTTGGATATATAGGCAGATGCCTGCCGGGCATGAATCTGCCCTGTTTGTACGTGTTCCGATCCACGACGAAGTCGATGTACTCCCTGCCTATCCCAACGTAATTAATCAGTGTGCTCCCCTTTGCCGCGGCACCGTAGGCGGCTATTTTCGTACCATTGACCTTGATGATGGGGAGCAGGTCGAGGAGGTCGCGTTTTATCTTCTGGACCTTCTGACCGAAATTCCTGTAATACGCAAAGCTGTCCACGCCGTCCCTTTTTTCATCCCTCAGCATGGATCTTACCGACTCGCCGACGCACTCGCGGCGCTGTACGTAAAGGCGCAAAGAACCGCCGTGGATTGACAGCCTTTTTATTTCGTTCAGATACAGGGAGTGTTTCCTGAAGAGATGATCGAGGGCGGTTACGGAGAAATAGCACAGATGCTCGTGATATATGGTGTCGAATTCGCAATGATCTATGAGATCGCGCACGTACGGCACTTCTATGACGGCAACGCCGTCTTCTTTCAGGAGTGTTCCTATCCCGCTGACGAACCCGTTGGTGTCCGCTACATGGGCAAGCACGTTGTTTGCGTGGATTACGTCGGCGCTGAGTCCCTTCTTTCGGAGTCGCAGGGCAAGATCCCTTGTGAAGAAGGCGCGAAGTGTGGGAACTCCGGCTTCACGAGCGGCTTTTGCCGGTCCTTCCGCGGGATCTATCCCAAGGCACGGGATACCGTTATCCACGTAATTTTTCAGCAGGTATCCGTCATTGCTGGCCAACTCCAGGGCAAAGCTGTCGGAGCCAAGCTTTCTCGATGCGATGAGGTCGCAGGCATTGTCCCGAGAATGCTCCAGCAAAGCCGGCGAAAATGAGGAATAATATGGATATTCCTCACAGAAAAGCTGTTCGGGGGGAACCGTCTCCAGGATCTGGACAAGTGCACAATGCCTGCAAAACGCAACCTGAAGCGGAAATCTCGGCTCGTCTTCATGTATTTGCTGTTGTGTGAGCAGTCGGTCCGCCAGAGGGGTTTCACCCAGGTCAAGGAACACTTTCAAGTCCGAATGACCGCATGAACGACACTTGAGCACCTTGGTTTCCATCTTCGTCCCCTTTTCTATAGATATCAGCCCCAGCCGGCTCCTTCGCCGCAACTTACCAAAATGCGCGGAGTGTTGAGGGCGGAAGACCGATCAACCAGACAAAATTTCAGGCTCTTGCAACTGTTGGAGCAGCTCCGGATATGTGAGGTGCCGTGAATCTCAACTGAGAGTCAAGAACTCCACTGCTGAGTAGATGCCTTATATGCCCGATGCGCTGGAATCGGGCTCCTTCGAACTCTTCCAGCGTCAGCCCGTAACGCTTGTATGCCTCATAGAGTTCCTTCGCGCCTTTTCGGGCATTCCATCTGGCCCGAAACGAAGGAAGAGTTTTCGGGAGCAGGCTGCAGTCCACTCTGTAGCACCTCGTATCGGGTCCCGCATCCTTTGCATACTCGATACGGCATCCCGGAACGGTTTCCTTCACAATCTCGGCTATTTCCCGGATTTGATAGTTCTCGCCGTCGGCCCCGACGTTGAATGCCCTGTTGTGCACGAGTTCAACGGGTGCATGGAGAGTTTCCAGAAACGCCCGCGATATGTCCTCTATGTGAACGATCGGCCGCCATGGGGTCCCGTCGCTCTTGATATATACGAGTCCCGTAGTAAAGGCCCAGGCAACGAGGTTGTTGAGGACCAGGTCGAAGCGAAGGCGGGGAGAGACGCCGTATGCAGTGGCATTTCTCAGGTAGACCGGACAGAATCGCCAGTCTGCAAGCTCCGAAAGATCCTTTTCCACCAGCACTTTGGATTTTCCATAAGGCGTAACGGGGTTGAACGCTGCCGTCTCATCGATCAACTTGTCACCGGCTGAACCGTAATTGCTGCAGGAAGACGAGAATATGAAACGCCTCACGCCCGCTTTTTTGGCTAATTTTGCCAGGCGCGTCGAGGCCTTGTGGTTGATTTCATATGTGAGTTCGGGGTCGAGGTTGCCCAGCGGATCATTCGACAATCCGGCCAGGTGCATTACGGCATCGAACCCGAACAGATGCGAAGCCGTCAGATCCCGAATATCCATCCTCATGCAATCAATTTGCGGCATATTGTCGCCGAACGTACAGTTTTCATAGAGATCGCTGTCGAGTCCGACAACATAATGACCGGCTTTTTGCAGCATGGGAACCAATATGGTCCCAATATACCCTTGAGAACCTGTAACCAAAACTCTCATCTACTCCTCCTGATGGTATTATCCCCAGACTTTCCACGGGGGGTTGCCGGCCGACCAGAGCGATTCCAGAAGTTTCTTGTCTCGCAGAGTGTCCATGCATTGCCAGAACGATGAGTGCCTGTATGCCATGAGTTGCCCGTCCCTTGCCAACCGCTCAAGAGGCTCGCGCTCCCATTGCGTCATGTCGCCTTCGATATATTCCATCACTTTGGGCTCCAGCACGAAGAATGCGCCGTTTATCCATCCCTGTTTGGTTTGAGGCTTTTCGGAGAACTCCATGACCTGGTCTCCGTCCAATTCGACATGCCCAAACCGCGCCGGCGGACGCACAATCGTCATCGTCGCCAGTTTGCCGTGAGAGCGGTGGAACCTCAGCAGATCGGGGAGATTCACGTCCGAGACCCCATCCCCCCAGGTCATCATGAATGTTTCGTTGTCCACGTAAGGCCCAAGCCGCTTGATTCGACCGCCCGTAAGCGTTTCCTGTCCCGTGTCGATAAGGTCCACGACCCAGTCGGGATTGTACCCGTTGTGAGGCTGCACTACGCCGGTGCCGACACACACGGTCAGATTGCTGTTCAGGGAGCAATACTTGACCATGTATTCTTTTATGGCTTCTCCCCTGTATCCCAGTGCAATAACGAAGTTCTTATAGCCGTAATGGGAGTAATGCATCATGATGTGCCAAAGAATCGGACGGCCGCCTATCTCAACCAACGGTTTGGGCTTGATCGAGGTTTCCTCGGCAAGTCTCGATCCGACTCCACCCGCCAGGATAATTACCTTCATCTCCTTACTCCTTCGTTATTATTTTCAAATTGCCGGGTTGCGACATACTTCCGGTTCTCCCCGGGGAATCTCTTCGGGTATGTTGTGGGTCATCAGCGGTTTTTTTGAGAGAATTTAGGAACTACTTTGATTACTGAATGCTGGTCGGCATTTATTGGTGAGCGGTCTTTACGGCTGCTATTCCGAAAACCGGCGGGCAGGAAGGAACCGCCGTCATAAGTTGTGGGATTCGGTCTGCAGTTCGTCACCGGACGGTTTGAAATGCTCGATTCCGCAGTACCTTTCCCCGTCCAGTTTCCGAATTATCCCCTGCATCGCCATATGGGCTATGATCAGATGGATGTCCTCGACTTTTTGCATGTCGTCCGCTTTCGCGTGTATAGGGATATCGACCATGTGGTACAGCTTGCCTCCCGAGCATCCGCACAATCCCACGGTTATCCCGCCGTGCCGGTTGGCGTAGGCGATTGCCTTCAGGATATTGGCGGAGTTTCCACTGCCTGAAATCCCGATCACGACGTCCCCGGGATTGAAAAAATTCTTCAGTTGCTCGACGAAAACATCTTCATAGGAGATGTCGTTTGCGTAAGCCAGGAGGGTGGAGATGCTGTCGTTGAGGCTGATCATTTTGAACTTGGTGTCCTTCCCCAGGCAACAGCCCTTGTTAATATCGCACACCCAGTGGGAGGCGGTCGACGCGCTGCCTCCATTGCCCATGACAAAAATCCGCCTGCCCTCCCTGTAGGCGTCCAGCATCACTCCAACCAGGTTTTCGAACTGTTCGTGCGGGAATTTGTTAAGGATTTCCTTCAGGTGTTCGATGTACTCCAGGGAAAAGTGATTCATAGCCCTACCTCCCTTGATCGTGCCATCCACAGTGACCGGGCCCTTTCGTAGGAGCGCGGCGTTCCGATATCCATCAGAAACTCCTTTATGAAAAAGCATTTCATTCTCCCGACCAGACCCGGGATAACATGGTGCCCGAGGTCAAAAGGTACGGGATGATTTGCCGGGAACATCTCGAAGATCCTCCGATCCGCCAGGTAGATCCCTGCCGCGGCGAGGTCGGATTCGGGGTTCTCGGGTTTTTCACAAAAAGAATGCACCCAGCCGTCGTGATCGGCGCCGACAATGCCGCACTGACTGGGATTTTCAGTCCTGAACACTCCCAGGGTGAACGGCAACCCGTGTTTCCGATGGAAGGACCACATTTCGCATATGTTTGCATCGGTAAGATTATCGCCGTAAAGGATAAAGAAAGGTTCGTCCGTGTGAACCCAGTGTCTGTTTGCCAGCACGGTACCGGCACTGCCCAGGAGGACCGGCTCGAAAAACGACGTCACCTTGAGACGCGGGCTGTGCCATTCGGCAAGCAAAGTCTCAACCTTCCGGTGGTGCCAGTGCGTATTGACGAGCACCTCGTCAACACCCTGCCGCTCCAGGTGCTCCAGCCAGATTTGCAGGAGCGGTTTTTCTCCGATCGGCAGGAGGCACTTGGGGACCTCGTCTGTAAGTGGGCGCAATCTGGTACCAAGACCGGCGGAAAGGAGGAATGCCTTCACGAGAGCACCTGTTCGGCTTCCTGGTCTGTTTCCAGCCGGGTTCTGAACCTTGTACGAAATGCTTCGTATACGGTCTGCAGAATGATCCCCAAATCGGTCCAGATATTCCAATTCCTGACATAGTGCAGAGTCAGTGATATTTCCTGTTCGAGGTCCCTGCTGTTGTTCAGTGCCCAGTTTCCGGTAAATCCCGGCTTTACGGCGAGAATGCTCTGGATCCACTGGCCGTATTGCCTGATAACCTCCGGGGTTAATGTCCTGGGACCGACTATGCTCATTTTGCCTGTGAGCACATCGAAAATCTGCGGCAACTTGTCCAACCCGGTTACGAACAGAAAACGCTCTATCGGACGTATTTTCATGTTGATGCCGGTCAAGGGGACTCTTCTGCGAAAGCTCCGATAGCTGAGCGCCATGCCGGTCCGAAATTTATGAGTGTGAAAAGGACGGCCGTTCTTTCCCATCACATTGATACTTTCGATCACCGGCCATCCGCCTTCGAACCAGAGAAGCACTCCGAGCACCACCATGGTTGGAGCGGAAATCACCAGAAGGACCAGCCCGGTGAGCAAATCCATCAAGTATTTCAGTACGGAATCCAGACCTGTTATGTACCCGGGTCGGAACCTCAGCAGCGGCACATTGCCCTGGAAGCTCACCTTCATGGAAACCAGGTGGAAATCGCTCAAGCCGGGTGCAATCTGGAGTTCCACGTCATTGTGTACGGCCGCCTGACCAAGCACGTCTCTCTGGCTTTCCCAACTATTCGCGTCCGGAACCAATACGGCCAGATTGGCTCCCGTTTCATGCGCAATATCACGGTACGATCTTGAAGGACCCAGGACAACTTTGTTTTTCCATACTTCTCCACCCCGGGGGCTGAAATCGTCCAGAAAACCGACAACCTCAACCAGTCCGCCCAGTTCCAGACGTTGCGCAATCGCCTTCGATTCCTCGCTTGCGCCCAAAATGAGGGCCTTTTCCAGAGGTGCACCGGCGCGGCATCTTCTCCGCATCAGATATCTAAAAACAAACCTGTTAAATGAAATGAAAAAGAAGCATAAAACCCAGACGGCTACGAGCCAGCTTCGGGAGGGTGAAAAACCATGAACGGCAAAACTCAGCAGCACCAGACCGAACACAAGAAAAATGCAGCCCTTCATAACCCGCGTGTATTCTTCGGTCGTCCCATGTGCCACGTTCTGTTTGTCGTAAAGGTCAGCCATGCGAAATGCCACGAACAGCATAGGAATAGAATAGAGATAGAGTTTAAGATGTTCGCCCGCGAATCCCGAACCGCAATAGTGGATCACGTTGGCGGCAATCCCCAGCCAATAGGTACAGAGAAAGGCAAGCGTAGCCCCTAAGAGGTCGAGCCCCAGCAGATCTATCCACAATCTCGAGGATTTTGAACTCATAGCTATCACGCGACTCCCGCGAGTAATTCCTTGGGTATTTCCCAGTTGAACCGTGAGGTCAGAAGCAACCCCGAGTTCATAACGACTCTCGCGCCCAGTTCGTCGAAATTGAAGCCCACACGGACCAAGCCCTTTTCCTCGAGCGCGGCTGTTATTCTGTCACAATCCGGCTGATTGCAGCAGATCATCAGAAAACCTCCGCCGCCCGCGCCGGCAATCTTTCCACCATATGCTCCGGCTCTTTGCGCGGCTGCATAGCAGTCATTTATAAAGGGATTGGTCACTCCGCTTGCAAACCGCTGTTTCTCAACCCAGTTCATGTGCAGAAACCTGCCGAATTCCCTGATGTCCCCGGCTTCCAATGCGTTTTTCACAAAAGGGACCATTTCTTTGACGCAGTGCAAAGCTTCAGTCGTTCCACTTTTTCGCAGGCGGCTGGCTTCGCTCTGCTTTATCAGGATCTCGTTGGCGTTTCTGCTGTGACCCGTATAGAAAAGCAGCAGAGATTTCGCCAGCATCTGCTGGTTCTGTGGACTGATGTTCAATGGGGTCACCTGTGTCCTGTTCGCTTCGAACTCAATTAAATTGAGGCTGCCGAAAGCAGCTGCATACTGGTCCTGCTTTCCTATAGGCGATCCCAGTTTCTGGATTTCGACGAAGCAGGCGAGTTCGGCAATCTCATGCGGGGTCCAGTTCAATCCACAAGCCGTCGAGAGGGCTTTGATCAGCCCCACCGCAACAGTACTGGATGAGCCCAGGCCGGTTCCGGAAGGAATTTCCGAGGCGATAAACAGCCTGATTCCCCTGGAAATTCCGAAATGGTGGAAAATAGCCCTCGGCAGTTCGAGGTCTCCATCCCAGTTCAGAGGGTTATCCCCATTATGCCGAAAAAACGTGCTGAAATCCGCGGAGGCAATCTCCAGGCCCTTGCTCTTCAAAGTCCTGAGGAATACGTAAAAATAACGGTCTATGGCCGTGTTGATCACGGCACCTCCGTATTCGCGGTAATATGCAGGGAGGTCCGTTCCACCACCTGCCAGGGAAATACGCAAAGGAGATCGGACGATCAGCAAGCTCTTGAATCCTTCTCAGTGAGTTAAGACCGTAATAGTCGGTCGGATTTCTTTTGGCGCAGCATATGGTTCAGACATGAGGCGGGCTTAAGAAAGAAGAATTGACCTGTGGTTTTCCCGGCACACTCGCGGACCGCTTGACGACTCCGTGCTCCCGCATCAACCTGTCCGCTTCACGAAAGTACTCGCCCACATTCCCGTTATTCTCGACCCACGACAGGAAGTCCTGAAATATCTGCCGGAGGCCACGAAGCGGCCTCCATCCGAGCGCCTCAAGCCTGCTTATGTCCGAGACGCTGTGACGGTTGTCTCCCACACGGTATTCGCCCGCGATGATCGGGGCCGTATCCATCCCCAGCATTTTGGTCAGAGCGGCAGCATACTCTCTCACCGTTGTTTCGTTTCCGCCGCCGACATTGAATACTCCGTAATCTGCTCTTCTATCTGCGAGCACCGTCATATTTGCTTCGACCACATCATCTATGTGCACGTAATCGCGTTTCTGAAATCCATCCTCATAAATAATTGGAGGCAGTCCGTTGAGAAGCCTGAGGCAAAATATCCGACAGATGCCCGAATATTGGTTGAACAGGGATTGCCTTGGCCCCTGAACTATCGAGTAGCGCAGGGCTACAGTGGGAATACCGTGAAGCTTACCCAGTCTTACGGCCGCAAGTTCCTCGGCTATCTTGCTGATGGCATACGCATTATATGGATTGTGGTGCTCCTCTCTCAGCCGGACGTTATCGGCCGGAGTGCCGCAGGCAGGGCAGAGCACGTCCCAGATTCCCTGCTCCAACTGCTTTGCCGCCCTGGCCTCCGCCCGAAATACTTCACCGTATTTCGGACATTCCGAATTCCTGCACCGATACTGGCCTTCGCCATACACAGCCTGACTTGATGCCACGATAACCTTCTCCACTTCGGCCCCCGTTTTTTGCCGGGAAGCCAGGAGGATTTCATGTATCAGGGCTGTACTGACGCTATTCACATGGAAAAATTTACTGAAGTCGTGTTCGTAGTCCTGGTAGGCGGCTTGATGAAAAACAACCTGGACGCCCTCGAGTGCTCGTTTCAAGGCATCTTCATCACGCACATCGGCATGAATGAACTCGGCATCCCGGGGCACCCAGCCGGGTTTGCCTTTAGGGTGCACCCGCAATTCCAGGTTGTCCAGTATTCTGACCTCGTAGCCTTCGCTGAGGAGACGGTCTGCTATATGAGATCCGATGAATCCCGCGCCCCCCGTTACTAATGCCTTCATTGTCACTCCCAACCGTTAGCTATCCGGATACGCCTGCATAGGCCTCAATGGTTCGAGGTCATTTTCCGGTGCCGATCAACAGAGTTCTGACCGTGTCCATCAGGATTTTCACATCGAGACCGAGGCTCCTGTGTTCGATGTACTCCAGGTCCAGCCTTACCCATTCATCAAAATCCGAGATGTCGTTTCGCCCGTTTGTCTGCCAAAGGCACGTAGCTCCCGGCTTGACTGCAAGTTTCTTCTTCTGCCAGTTGCTGAACAATTCGTATTCGGCCTGGAGCGGCGGCCTGGGACCGACCAGCGACATATCCCCCTTCATGATGCTCCAGAGCTGCGGCAGTTCGTCTATACTGAACTTGCGAAGGACCCGCCCCAATGGGGTGACCCTGGGATCTTTCGAAATCTTGAACACCGGGCCGGTCATCTCGTTCAGGTGCAGCAACTCTCTTTTCAGCTCGTCGGCATTGGAATACATGGATCGGAACTTGAAGGACGTGAAATATCGTCCGCCTTCGCCGACAACCTTCCAGCGGTAAAAAGCCGATCCCGGAGAGGTAATCTTGATCATCAGAATGATGAAATAGAAAAGAGGTGAGAGCATTAACCATGCAAAGCCGGCAATACAGACATCCATGGCGCGTTTTAAAATCATATACCCGTCAAGTTGTGCTCTTTCAGAGTTGATCCTCATATGTATTGCCGGTCCCATTCTTAGTGCACGCCAACTGGTCTGCTCCGGGTACGAATTTTTTGTACCTGGTTTTGTCATTTTGTATTGATGAGGGCTCTATAGATATCGTGGTAAACGGGAGTAATCACTTCCCAGTTCCTCGAGGTTTTGACGAATCCGTGAGCTTTGCGTCCGAGTTCGTCCATGACATCCGGGTTATCGAGCGCAAAGCGGATCTTCTCACTCAAATCATCCGAATCGCCTGACTTGAAATAAACTGCATTCAGCCCGATAGCATCACGGTTTTCCGGAATGTCGCTGCATACTATGCCCTTCCTGAGAGATGCCACTTCGAGCAACATCATTGACATTGCTTCATAAGTGGACGGAAAGACAAAGAATCGGGCGTTTGCGACGACCTTCAGTAATTCTTCCTTGCTTGCGATGAAGTCGATGAATTCGATGTTTTCTGCCGGCATCGATTCGAGGTACGTTCTGTAGCTGTCATTCTCTATTTTTCCTATTATTACTATCTTCGTGTCGAATTTGCTCCGGCTGTTCGCCTGCAGCAGCAAATCACATCCTTTGCTCGGGATGATTCTTCCGGCAGCGAAAAGAACATAATCTCCCGATTCAGAACACGTCCGGCCGTTTCCATTTGCTTCGTTCAGCCTTACGGGCACCGTATCCGTCCCGTTTGGTATGAAATGAACAGGACTGTGATATTTTTGCGTGTACTGTCCGGCCAGTTGCCTGGAAACTGAAGTGCAGATGTTTGAGCACAGCACGAAAGGCGCTTCCGAAACTCTCAGACAGAATTTCGCAAACCCGCCCCACTTGTCCCTGTTATATTCCGCACCATGAGACGTCGCCACCACCTTGAACCGCAATCGCAGCAGAGGTACCATGAATCCAAGGTCCGCATAATGCAGGTGCACTACATCATAGTCTCCGAACAGCAGCGCATGAAAAGCCGACAGGATTCCAAAGGAAAATGCACTCAAGTGCTTTCCTTTGAGATCTCTTATCCTGATGAGCCTGAAATTTGGCCCATAGTCGACTGTACCGCAATAATCCTTTTTTCCATAAACGGTTACTTTGAAGCCTTTCTGGAGAGCGCTCAGAATAATTGCCTCCGCTACACGCTCGCCGCCGCCTTTGGCGGGCAGACCTTTTGCTCCAAGCACCGCGATGTGACCCACCATTGATCAACTCCCCTGAAGTCTTACCAAGACCTTTTGAGGAAGGACTCTATTTGGAGAATGTAAAGGAACTTAATTCGTTCCGGCGGAACCACGCCGGCAGGGAATCAATCCTCGGATACCCTCCCGGCGTGCTCCATCTGTGGACCGCGTATATTGGTACGGTACGAATAGAAATTCTTTTACGCGGGCCGGTCGGCTTCTATGAGTCTCGAACACGTGAAAGCAGTCGGAGGTTTTGCACTGCCGATTCCAGGCGAATGGCCCGATTTCAGCCCATCCCCAAGCCTTGTGGTTCGATTCTTTGGATCCACGACAAACCATTCGCGGGGGACCGGCCCGACTGCTTTCACATGTCCGAGACGCATCGAAAAGAGTCCAGTCCGGGATAGAAGCCGGCCTTTAACTCAGCCGAGCAACGGCCGGCTCTTCATGTGGAAATCGCGCTTCGATCAAACCCTTTGTTCATGATGTCCATGATCGTCGTACTGGTATTGCCTGTACTGCTTGTAATGATACCCGGCGTTGTAACGGCTGAGGTCCAGCTTGTTTATGATCGCGCCGACCAGGTTGGCATTGCTTTTCCTGATCTGCTCGGTGAAGAAACGAACATCCTGGCGCTGGGCTTTGCCGATCTCGGTAACCAGAATGACTCCATCAACACGGTTCGCAAGACAGAGCACATCGGCAAATACGCCGAAAGGCGGGGCATCGATAAAGATTGTGTCAAAATGGCCGCTGCAGTGAGCTAACAGTTCGCTCATCCTATCGGATGAAAGGAGTTCGGCGGGCGACGTCCTGATCTGCCCGGTCGGGATGATGTGTAGACCCGGGAAACCGGTGTTCTGGACTATTTCGGTCAATTTGGAGGCACCTGCCAAGTAGTCGCTGAGGCCGCTTTTTTCGGGGTGGATCGCCAGAAGTGAACTCAGGCCGGACCTTCTTCTCAGGTCCGCATCGATTATTAATACTTTCTTGCCCGTGGTGGCGAAGGCAAGGGCGAGGTTTGCACTTATGGTGGTCTTTCCTTCGCCAACGGCGGTACTGGTGACCATCATCGTTCTTTTGCCGTTACCGTTTGTCAACAGCAGGCACGCTTTCGCGCATCGGATGACCTCGGAAAAGAGAGAGGACGGCTTGACCTGGACAAGGGCGTGCAAATCCTTCGAGTTGCCGTTGGTGGCCAAAGGCACGACCCCGAGGACAGGAATGTCGTGAAACTGCGAAACCTCATCGACTCTCCTGATTGCGGGATCCATAAATTCTTTCGCCAGCGCAAGGACCACACCTCCGAATGTACCGAGCAGGAGGGCCAGAAGAACATTAACCGTAGTCCGAGGCCTGGACGGGGTCAGCGGCAGCGAGGCGAGATCGACAACTTTTATGTTGCCGAGTTCGGTTCCCACGTTTGCATCGATCTCTTTCGATCTCTCAAGAAGACTCTGAAAGATTTGCTTGTTGATCTCGACTTCGCGTTCCAAATTCTTGTATTGAATGCCATATTCGTTTAGCTGTATTGCAGAGGCTTTCTTCTCTTCCGCAGTTTGTTTCAACGCTTTCTCGGTGTTCAACGCCGCGAGGTAGTCGTTCTTGTAGGCGTTGAGTATTCTCTGCTGCTCCGCTTCGATTTTCTGGCCCATTTCGACCATTTTGGCCCGGATGTTCTTCACATTCGGATAATCGGGTTTGTAGAAAATGCGAAGCTTCTCATACTCTCCCATCAACTCGATATATTGCTGCCTGAGTGTCTGGATGAGATTGTTCTGGACGACAAAGGTCGATTCGCCGGGATTACTGCTCTTTGCCTGCTGGTATACCTGGGCTTTCTGGATTCTTTCCGCTTCGGTCTTTGCAAGGGCTTCATTGATCTTTTCCAGCTGTTGAAATACTTCATTCAGCTTGGTATCCAGAGAGACGATCCCTTTTTCTTTGGAGAATTGTACGGCCTGCCGTTCGGCTTTATCCATTTCCGTGCGCGCCACCCCGATCTGCTTGCCCAGTTGCTCCTTCGCATTTCTGGCGGCATCGATCCTTCTGTCCATGTCCCAACCGGAAAACTCTTCAATGAGTGTATTCACGACATTGCGCGCAATCTCCGGATTCGTCGACTCGAAGGAAATGGTCACAATGCTGGTATTGGGTTTTTGCTCCACCTCCAAACTGCGGGCAAAAAGCCGCTCCATCGCCTGTTGTTCGCTCAGTTTTGCCAGTTCTTCACTCTTTGCTTTTTCCTCCCCGGTGAGCCAACTGAAAGACAGGATTGTGTCCACCTTGTTCATAGCCAGCCTGAGGAAATCGGATACGGCTTTCTTGGTGGTCGTGAACGGGGTCGTTTTGGCGTTGGGATTTGGCAGCGCCGGATTGAAATCGGGATTTTTATTCAGCTCAAGCCGTTCGATGACCCTGCGCGCCAGAGTATCGCTTTTGAGCAGTTCGGTTTGCGTATCGATTTGCCGTTCATCCTTCGAAGGGTTTCTGTTCATCTCTTCGAATTTGGTAACCCGCGGCGAAATGATGTTGATATCTATGACGCTCTCGGCTTTGAATACCGGTTGCGACAGCTTACAGGCTGCAAAAACAACCAGAACCGCTGTCAGTGCGCAAAGAATCACCACCTTTTTCCGTCTGAGAATAATCTCAAAGATGTCCGACATTCGAGGGGACTGATCCTGGAATTTGTTCATCTCCGAGTAGTTCTTAACCCAGGTCTCCCTCGGAATCTGGACGGGATAGTCGCCCATGATTTTTTCAATATTCGCCTCACCCATTGCTTTCATCTCCAGTGAAATCTTGATTAGCGGTTCTTTGCTCCTGGTCTGCCGTCTTTTGCAGCCCCGGGATTCCGACAGGGATGGAATCGAGATGCGGTTCCATCGGAGTCATCGGGCATTTGTGCCGACCTTCAACCCGGACTGTCCTCCCCTTCGATCGTAAATCGCGATTGCCGGGACGGGGGGATTTGCTTCGGAGATCGGCGGATGCTGCTTCAGTGATTCTTGTTCTGGAATGGTCTCGGGAAAGATAGTGGGCCGGATATCTCAGATCAGCTCGTCTTTATTGGGGAGGGCGGTACCCAAAACCAACAAGGCCGGAAGCCAGGTAAAACTGAACGCTGTATACGAGGCTCTCGAGCCTGTTGACTTCCACGAAAACGATGTCCTTATCCTGCAGCTTCAGACTTCCGTGGGAGCCCGCCCTCACATCGTTTGCCTTCATTTCGACGACTTCTTTATTCCCATCCGTGCCGTTATGCACCAACTTGACCCTCTCCGCCGCAAGCCCATAGCCTCCGGCAACGACAACGGCTTCCTGGACGGTCATGCCGGGTTTGAGCGCATAGTTGCCGGGCTTTCGCACGGCGCCATCGACATAGATCGTGCCCGCTTCCGGTACGAACAGCACGTCTCCAGCCTGAATCTCAATATTTAGCTCCGAATGTCCGTTAAAAACGAGTTCGTCAAGATCCACAACCGTCGTACTCGGATGCGCAGGGTCTTCCCCCGGACGCTTTACCTGGACGGTCCTGCCGGCTTTTTCATGAAGTCCCCCTGCCTGGGCCAGCATGTCGAGGAGTCTCGGGCGGCCGAAACAGTCCAATGTCCCCGGCTTCTGCACCGATCCCAGTACCGTGGCTTTGCCGTTGATGCGTTCCTTAATGACGAGATCCACGTGAGGATTCTCCAGATATTTCTTTCCGTAGGCATCTTCAATCTTTTTGCCGGCTTCGCGCAGAGTCAGACCCTTCACTGCCACAGGTCCGACAAGAGGCAGCGTGACGTTCCCCTCCTGACCCACACGAGTTTCTCTTTTCAATTCCTCGGCGCCGAATACGACAACCTGTATCAGGTCGCCCTCACCAAGTTTGTAGTCTTCGAGTTTGGCGCCTGATTGGACTCCCGCATACAGGCGATCGTTGAAATCCTTGATTTTGGCCTGCGACGAACTCTCCTTTGCGATAACATCCTCCAGTTTTGCCGTCGGGGCCGGTCCGGAACCGGCACACCCCATAATGAAAAGGGGCACGGCCAACGCGACGGCCTGAGTCACCTTCCTGATCGACACTCGGAAATCACCCTCGTAATTCATCCTGACCTCCATATTGGTGAGTTGATTTATATAAGCAGGAAAATGCTTATTCGGATTTGAGGCGCAATGTGCGAGTGTCCCTGTTCAAACCTGCAGGTCCACCAGCTCATCCTTGCACAGGGATATCAGCCGCAGAGTGTCTTCCTGCAGCTTTCGAATGTTTCGAACATGCAGATGCTGGTTGGGATCGAGGAGAATGATCTCAAGCAGAAGCGCTATGGACGTGAGGGGGGCATTTATAAGGTTGTACATGGTATTTGGAACTTCCGGCCTGGACTTGTAACTGCCGGTGTGTTTCGGGTTGAATATCTCGATTACCTTGACCTGGTTCGTGGTAGTCGAAAACGGTATTATGCGGATATCGAGCATCCCTCCCGTGTTGCTCATGCACTCTATTTTCATATCGCATCGCTGCTTGATCGACTCCTGTATGCTGCACATGGCGTTAGGAATTCTTGTACCGTGCACAAGTTCGTAACACGGCTGCCCTATCGCGGAATCGGGATGCGTTTTGAACAGAGTATGAAACGTTCTGTTTGCGCGCTCTATGATGTACTCATGATTAATTATGGCTATTGCGAGGGGGACATGATCGATGATGAACTGAAGATCGGTGTTTTCCGCGGCTGTCTTTATCAGCAGCAACTTTTCGAAAACGCATTTTCCCGTTTTCGTGGAAAGATCCGACATCAATCCCCCCCGGTTGATCCATGCGGGCGGACGGCCTCGCCTCCAGAAAAGCCAGAAAGCCATGAACGTGTGGCCCTCGTAATGCAGAGGGAATGTCAATCGCGTATGACCGGCCTCCAGGTGAAGCGGTTTCAGGGCTTCATGGTCCTCCATCGGCCTGCTGTTGACCTCATGGAGTTCCAGCCTTCCCGAACCGGTCCACTCCGTCCATTTGCCTACATTCATGTGGTTGATATTGACGAACAATCGTGCGTCGTCCGCGCCAAAACCTCGTCGGATTTCATCCAGAATCCTTTTGAAAAGAAAACCGGTATCCCCCGGCACAGCGGGTATCGCCATAATGCGAATCAAGAGTTCCCAACACTCATTTTTCATTCAGGCTACCTCAGAGCTTCTCATTGTTGTCACTTCATTCTGCCAATATTTTCATGTCCGGCTGGAGTCGAAGAGCGGGATTGTACAATCCATTCTTGTGCCCGGGGTTTTCCTCCTGAGAGCCTTTTCTGGGACCCGGCGATTTGCCGTATCAAGTATTCCGTGTTCCCTGGATGTTCAGGGCCTAACTGTCGTAGCTCACGTCCGAGACCATTCCCCAGACGATTGGCAGAATGTTGCGAGCCGATGGAGGACCAATGACGAACTCCACCGTCCCGTCTTTCAATTTCAACGCCAGGGCGTCGAAAGAATTTTCACTCTCGAAGAACACAATGACGGGTATTTTCATCGACTGCTTCCACAAGCTCCTTATGATCGAATCGTGCTTGTCGGAAGTCCGCGAACCCAGAAGCAGCACGACAATATCCGGTTTCTCTCCGGTCAGGATTACCCTGTATCTTTCCTCGCAGCTCTGTGCCGGCCAGGAGTTGAGCGACTCTTTCTTCATCGAGACTGTAAGCGACGCAGACGATTCAAGGATATTTTGAAGCATCGTTGCATACCGGCTCTTTTCGGTAAAATCTATGAGGAGGATTTTCATCGAGTTACTCTCGAGAACAAAAGAGGCAGCTTTTGAATTGCCATAAGATTCCAGGGCACCTGCAGTACTTTCGTCCACGGCATAGCCGTTCTCCGAACCGCCTCGTATAGCTCCACACCGCAGAGACGAGCCGCAAGAAGAGTAAGGATTGCCGTCAGCGGCTAATCCGTACTTACCGAGGCATGGCTATTCTTCCAGCCGTACCGCGCGAAAAGGATTTCGCCGATCAGATTGGAATCGTAATGGGGGCTATCGGGATTGGTGTCGAGATTTGCGGCAGGACAAGGGCTGCCGGGGCTTTGGGTTTGCGTTCAGGAGCTGGCTTGTCGGAATTCCCGAAAAAACAATAGAGGTCCGGCGGCCTGTTTCTGCACAGGCTACCGCCATCAGCCGGTTTCTGCCAACTTTTTGAAATAATAAAGTATAAAACGAGGCATATTGAAAAGTCCAAGAGTCGGGCCATGTATCGGGCCGAGAGGATTGATCTGGACACTGCCCTTACTCAGAGCAACATCTGTGCCGTTTTCAAATATCGATATGTCCGGCTGGACGCCGCATAGCACTTTTTACGTTTATTGTCGCCCATATAGCTGTTTTTGGAATTCCTGTTTTTCTGCTTCGTTCCGGGATATTTGTCTCGGATAAGAGCCTGCCCTTTTGGACATAAGTCGTCGGTTCCATGTGGGATTCCGGGAAAAACAACGCTATAGGATGAATATGCGCGTCCTAATTCACACAGGCAATGCGGGCACGGCACAAACCTGCCGGATCAGATTAGCTGACTGGATGCGGGTTTACGGGGAACTGCCGAAACAATCTCGGCACTGTAAGGACTTCCCGGGTGTGATCATTTTGTCATACCCCCACCGGCTCACATTCACCTGGTCTTGCTCAACTGAACAGTCGAACCTATCTCGATGGGTATGAGCATTTTATCACACCCTCGAAGGCGCAACCCTGCGGGAGATTACCCCGGCAATCCCGCAAGCGCCGTCGAGTCCGTATTGTAGCGAAGGGGGTACGAATGGGTGGACAAGTTTATCACACCCCGGGACCCGGAAAAGGACAGGAACCCATTCTCCAGGCTTCGAAACCAGCGCAGGATGCGCCTTTGAATACATCCCCGCAAATCGCCTCCCCTGTGACACTGAGAGCACACAGGCAGACGGAAAAAGCGACATCTGAGAATGGCACCGGAAATGCAAGAGAGTTCGATCAAGCTTCACCATCTCTATTCACAGCATATCGAGACCGGCTATGCGCAGGCAGGCGCAGGCCGGATCGCTTACTCGTTCGGTACCCGTTAGTTCATCTCAAACCTCCGGTCAGCCAGTATGGAAAGCTCGTATCAATCGAGCTGCAGGAAATACTGTCGGATCGTATCCGTTCAAATGGCAGACATCCTGATTTCTGATTACAAACCCTTTGGAGATCTTTCATGAGAAACTGGTATTGCATCTATACGAAGCCGAAGCAGGAAGAGCTTGTCTGCTCACTGCTTTCCGGACTGCCCAATCTCGAAGTGTTCTTTCCCAGAATGAAAACCGATTCGGTGATCAAGGGAAACATCGTCCAGAGAGTCGGGCCTCTTTTCCCTTCGTACATATTCGCCAACTTCGCCAGGAAAGAATACTTCAATATGATATCCTACACATGGGGCGTGATCCGGTTTGTTGGGAACGGGTCCGGTATCCCTTACCTGGTGGACGATTCCATAGTGGACAGCATCAAAGGCAACATGAAAGACGGGCTCGTGCACATAGAAAAGACGTTTAAGCGCGGCGACCAGGTGCGCATAGCCAGAGGGGCACTTGCGGGGCTCGACGGCATTTTTCTGGAAGAATTGAAACCGAGGGAACGGGTTATCATCTTGCTCGAAACCATAAGGTCGATGATCAAATTTCAGGTTCCTCTCTCCTGCCTGGAGCCCGGCCACCAAGGGGCATTTCGGGCGTGATCGGGGCGTGAAACCGAATATTGGATGTCCGATTACTGCGTTTGGACCGTTTCCCTGGGCTCGCGGCAGGAAGTTTTGCAGGAACTGCAGGTTGTGCATCGATGTATATCACCGCAGATTCTTCCGAACTGAAATCAATTTCAATCTTTGCTTTAAGCACAGGGACCTTTTTGTACTAATTGCTTTTTGGGCATATACATTGCCCGATTCCTCCCCTCCGAAATCCGCCTTGCATTTCCATTCGGAGGTACGTAATGAGAAAATTGACCGGGCAGCGTAGTCGGAAATCCTTGTTCCAAAGGGCGACCTCCTCCAAAGGGTCGCCTTTTTCGTTTCGCTCCGTCTTTTCCAATTCCGACAGGACACAACTGATTCCGGCAGCCTCTTAGATCCCCGGCGGTACACAACTGGACACTTCGCGTTCACCAGAACCGAATGGCTTGAATTAATCTCTCGCCATTTCTGTTCAAATTGACTCTCCTAAAAACCGGCACCAAACCGAACTGCAAGGTACCCATGCAAGCGCATATCGTTGCGCGGAGACGTAAAAAATTGATGTTCTTGCTCAATGACATGCAACCGTAGCTCCTACCGCCCCGAGTTGCGATTCTGCAGCTCTCTAAGACTGAATTCTTCCGTAATTGGACCACTGTCCCTCGAGAACGACCACTCACATCCTCCGGCAAAGCCGGAGGCATGAAATGTGATCGCTCAAAGCCATTGTAAACCATACGCTACCCAAAGATGGCAAGCATCAGAAGATTTGCAGTTGGCCCAGACGTCTGTCTTCGGCCTCGCTCTAACCAGCGACCGCCCATATCGAAGGGGACTCTCCCATGAAGATGCCCCTTACAACTATCGAGGAGGTCAAAGGAGAGCAGCTTTGTCCGGACTGTGTGCAAAACTTCTTAAATACGATTGAAAGAAAGATGAAAATGTAAAGTTCTCTACAAAATGTCAATATTAGTTTACGTAGCAATTTAACGGATAATCAGAACGAAGTGACAAATGAGTAGAGTATTTTAAAAACAAACATCCTATTTAATAAGAACCGTGCGGCGCGAGACAAGGATGTCGGTCCCGGTCAGGAGCCAATGTCGTTGATTTAAGCATTTGAGAATTACTCCCTTCTGCCCGAGCACCATTTATTTGGGGGCCGCTTCGTAACCCCGGGCTGAGTGGGGCGGGGATTCCTGGCGCAGCAGTACTTTACCCGTGCGATGGCATGGAGGATTTCGGTAAAGATCTCCACCGCAATTTTAGGATCATCCGGAACCAGTATTGCCGCCTCGCTTGCCAGGGTCATTATGCAGTTTTTGAACTGATATTCCGTGCCCCTTTCGTCAAGAAGCCGTGAGGTGAGAACAATGAGGGTGCGGGGAATGCCGTCATGTGGGAGGGGGGCAGAGGGAACATATCCAGGCGCCTGCGATCCTCATCTGGTAAGCCCGTCGGGTTCCATGACATCATAATGCAAGATCTGACCCCAATCCTGCTTTCCTCTGGGAGAACTCCGGCGACTCGGAGAAGACATGAAAACCCAAACTGTCAGCCTCCTCCGAGCGCTGGAGAGTTAACACTGCACTGACTTAAGCTGGCGAGCCGATCCCGTTCGATCCCGCCAAACCTCAACTATTTGCTGTGGAAGTTGCATATGGCATTTCGGTCGTTAGCCGCACAGTGTACATTCAATTCGCTCTTTGCGAAGTATTTCCCACCCAGATAAAGACCGAAATCAGTTTCCCCATTGGTTGGCTTCCCGGCCCCTAAAAATCTGTAGGCGTGAAGAGGGGTCAAATCGATCCGGTCGGCTTTCCAATAGATGTCAAGTACGGATGTGTTTCTGTTGTATGAAAGCTTTACCGTTATCGATGAATCGGAATTTTTTCCTTTCAGTTCGAGAACAAGGTTCCGGTCCTCAAACGACCGGGAGATGACCTGAAGCGTGTCAGAGTCTGTAAAGAAGTTCCCTAACCGCAGGTGCACCCACTCATCTGGGTTCAACAAAAAATCGCGAGGAACGATAAGGCTTATTTTTCCCGACAATTTGTCGCGATCCGGCTTGCCCTCGTTAAGGAGAAGCGTACCCTGGACGCTCTGCACTGCGATTGGGGTGGCAGCCAAAACGCTGGTCGCAGTGCAGGCAGTTTTATTACTCGGAATGGCCGAATAGGTAATAGCCCAAGGCTTTGGTTTTTTAAAATTGCGAATATCATCGCTGATCCATGGCGCCCTATATCCCGTGTCATCGTCATTGGGAACGAGGAGATAAGGATATACCGTCACATCCGAAATACAAGGGATCGTAGAACCCTGAGGACCGCAGGGGGGCACGGCATAGCCGAAACCCAGGCTTTGTGTCATAGAAGTCGTCGTTTTAAAGTCCATGGAGAAGTTAACGTTGCCGTCGGCTGTAAATCCGAAGGCGCTGGCCGTAGCTGAAAAGCCCGCATTGAAGCCGTTGGTGACGCCATTGGTAGTCGTTTCAGTGAACTTTGTGTAGCTTCGATCTCCTTGCGTGCTTGAAAAGGAGGGCAAATAATCCTCAGAAATCTTGTAGGAATTAGTGGAAGTCACGGCCACATCATAGGCACAGAAGTCGCTGCTAAAAGGCATCGGCGCCATGCCTGCGAAGATTTGGGTAGAAGTATCCGTACCTCCCATCGAGTCTGATGGATTATTGATGTAAAATGCCTTTTTGTCCAGGGTCGTATTGGTCCCGTCGTAGGTGATAAGGGAGACCCGCAATTCATCGTCGTTTCCATCGTAGGTTAGCGTACTTCCATCAAAGCCCCTGAGGATATACTGATCAGTCAGGAACTTAGGTTTTAGATAAAAGGCCCACGCCAGGCCACCGAGATGCGACATATAATTATATGATTGCAGGGTGTCCGTCTGATACACAGCTGTCCCCGAAGACTGCTCTTTTGAATGCTTCACTCCTGCAGTGAGTTTTGTCTGCATGTTGACAGGACCGAATTTTTTCCCAAAGGAAACCGCGGTACCGGCGGTGGCAGTCCAGGTCGTTGCGAAGGTGACAGTTTGACTGGTTTCAAGCACCACTGTGGATGTGCCGGCGGAATCCGTAGTGGGAACCCCGTTGTTTGCGGGATAAGGGGGCGTCCCCAGGATGACCCCTATAATCGGGGAAGAGTTCATGTCAGGTTCGTTTGGAGGCAGTGTATCGCTTGCATGCTCCAGAAGGTCGGACTTATAAGTGGAGTAGCGAAGCTTAACAGTCTGATAGCCTTCACCAAACATTTTGTAGGTATAATCGGTATCTTTGGCATACCAGATGCGCAGGTTCATCCGTTGGTCGGCATCTTCATCTTGGAAGTAGGGGATTATTGCCCAGGCAGGATTATCGACAGTATAGACTTGGTCATCGGAGCTCAGGGAGAGCTTGGTCCATGTCGGGCGCCACTGGCCTGAAGCACCCTCTGTTCCGGACGGGATGTACTCCCCATGATACATGTAGCTCCACCTATCGCCGCTGCTCGAAGGAGTCGCGCAGAATACCTGTATGGCAAACTTGTTATTCGTGTAACCTTCTGCCGTGCCTGCGAACAAACGGGCTGAGCGGATGCCGGAGACCCCGACTTGCACGGATCCCGCACCATATGGTGGAGATTCCCCATCGAAAAAGAAATAATTAAGGTAAGAGGAATTGTTGTTGGCATAGGCGATCATCACTCTCTCTTTAAAGCCCAAGGTCGCGTCAGGCACCGGGAAAACCGTTGACCCCGCCGCCTCGGCAAAAATACCGGCGGATCCATCAAATAGCCAGGTTGCCGCATCAAAGTTCAGGCCGTCAGCCGAAGAGACGTAGTACCAGTCATAATTATTCCAATAGTCCTCAAAAATAAGGAAGATCTTTCCGTTCATCACCACAGAGGAAATCATGACGTAAGGATGAGCACCCGCCACGGAGATAGACTTCTCCTCACTGAAAACGAGCTTCCACGCTGTGCCGTCCGATCCAAAATCCACTGTAGCCGTCCGGTAATAAATCTTATCGGGGACGTAGCTCCAAGGATTGTAGGCGTAAAAAACATAGAGTGTGTTGTTGAAGACGAGAGCCTTAAAACTTGCTAAGTCCTTGGCCCATGTGGCGTCGCGTGCGGCGAGCTGGAGGTCAAAGTAGTAATTGGAGCCGCTCACTCCGGGCGAGTAATAGTACAAAAAATTCTTATTATCGGTATCACTATCCATAGTAAAGAAAATGACCTCTTTTCCAGCGAAGTATACTGCGTCCAATTGAACAACATCGTAGTAATAATTGTGATATTTGTTGCCGTAATGAATTGGATAATTTGAATTGGCACTGGTATATGTTTCGGAGCATTCCGCCGGTGCTGCAGGTAGGGCAAGCATACCGGCAATAAGCGCAAATACAATGATTGTGAGACAAATAGAATGAGTCACTCCAAGCCTTTTCATTAGGACTATCGATCTTTTTTTGTTTGCATTCATGTCGGTTCTCCTTATCTCTGATTTTGAGATATTACACTAAACTCGCGATTCCTCTTGTTCTCAATAGCCCGTCATTCAAATAGCACCTCACGTAACTTGAGATTCATATCCTTCTCGCAGCTGATTGAATCGCATCAAAAAGGCACTCCTCGTCAAAAGGCTTTCTGAGATAAGCGATGGCTCCCAGTCTCATTGCTTCGGCTTCCGTCCCCTCTCGGTCTTGGCCTGTGATGAAAATTACCGGAACTGCAGTCTGGGATTCGAGCAGGCGTTCCTGGAGTTTGAACCCGCTCATCCCGGGAAGGCGGATATCGAGTACAAGGCAGCAGGGCTTTTCCTTGCGCACTGAATCAAGTAAATCCTCGGCGGATTTGAACGTGAGCGCGCGATATCCGCTCGACTCTATCAGCAGCTTTAAAGAAGCAAGCACTGATTGGTCATCATCCACTACAAACACAGTGAATTGAGCCTCAGCCATGGCGGTCCGGCATTTCGTCATGAAGGGAATCGAAGCTAAATGGACGAACACTCAAACTGGAATTTGCATTTTGGGTACGATCTTATGGGGTTATTAGACGGGAATCTACTGTACTTGTGGGCAGAAATACTGCATTTTGGTGAGGGGTAACCTGTACTTTGGTACAGAATTCATTTCAGTTAATCGTCCTGCGCCTGACTTTTCAACTTCTCGGCTATATGGACCAAATCCGCCAACGATCCGGAATTCGTCTTCTCCATGATGTTGGCTCGGTGGAACTTGATCGTCCTCTCACTAGTTCCAAGCTCAAACGCAATTTCTTTATTCGCCATACCGGCTACAAGGAGGGAGAAAACTTCATGTTCCCTGGAGGTTAACGCCTTGATTCGTCGCCGGAGCTTTTCTGTTTCATCTATCTTCGATTTCTTCTCTCTCTGCCGGGTGATAGCCAGGTTAATGGCATCCAGGAGTTCTTGCTCTTCAAAAGGTTTTTGAAGGAAATCAACGGCCCCTGATTTCATGGCGCGGACGCTCATGGGTACAGTGCCATGCCCGGTAATAAAGATAATAGGCAGTGCTGTATTTGCAGAAGCCAGTTTGTCCTGAAGGTCAAGGCCGCTTATCCCCGGCATTCTCACGTCGAGAATGAGGCAGCCTAGGTCCTCCCGGATTTTAGCCTTGAGGAAATCCTGGCCGGAGATGAAGGTTTTCACCTTGAATCCGACCGACTCCAGCATCATTTGCGCAGACTGGCGGATCGAAGGGTCGTCATCGACTATGAAAATTGTAGGCTCTGTCTCCGTCATGCCGATTCTCTCTACAAAAAGATGATTCTTCACTGCTGCTGTGCCGGCAAAAGCGCCGGTGTGCCATTCCGGCAGTTCAGCCATCTAAACCAGGTCAAATCTGGCCCGTGGAGCGGAAGGGCACTATTATTGATTACGGAATGCCGCACTGGACTACACTGGGTGCGGTCGTTTGCTGGAATCGTTTGCCTGCAGGGTAAAGAAGAATGTCGCTCCACCCCCAAGGTTGTTCTCACACCAGACCGTCCCCCCGTGAGCATGGATAATCCTAGCGCTGATCGCTAGGCCCATCCCCAGACCTGCTGGTTTGGTGGTGTAAAACGGCTCGAACAGCTTCTCCAGTCGAGCTTCGTCAACTCCCGGGCCAAGATCCTTTACCGAAACCTTCACCTGCCCGTTTTTCTCGTTTTCAGTCTTGATCACAAGTTTGCGTGAATCCGGTTTTGCCGTTTTCATAGCATCAAGGGCGTTCAGCATAAGATTCAGGAGGACCTGCTGCACCTGAACGGGATCACCCTGCACATTCGGCAGCCCCGGGGCAAGGTCTGTTTCAATTTTCAATCCTTCCAAAACCGAGTCGCTACGGATGAAAACAAGGGCTTCCTGAACGACATCGTTCACGTGCACCGGGCAGCAGCGCGGTTCCTCTTTTTTCAGTAACCCCCGAACCCCGCTTATCACCTCAACAGCTCGCCTGTCGTCGCGAATGATCCCCTCGAGGGCCTCTTTCGCCTTTTCTGATTCAGCCCGTGCAAGAAACCGCTGCGCAGCATACGCGTAGTTGCGTATCGCAGCGAGCGGTTGATTCAGTTCGTGGGCCAGGGAACTGGTAAGTTCTCCCATCGCTGCCACCCGCGTGAGGTGACTGAGTTCATTTCGGTGTTGTTGCGCCTCGAATTCGGCTTTCTTGCGTTGGGTAATGTCCCTGTTGCTAGATCGAATACCCAGGAACTCGCCTTGAGGATCGGTTACCGCAAAGCAGGTATGATCGATCCAGCGGAGTTCACCTCGGCTGTTACGAATGCGAAACTGTATCTCCCGCGGTTGTAAATGGCTGTGGTCCTCATGCTCGTGTTTATCCCAAATTTCCCTATCCTCCGGGACGATAATGTTTAGAAAGAGCGAGGGGTCCTCCGTGAATTGGCTGACTGAATAACCGGTGATGCGCTGACAGGAAGGAGAGATATACTTTAGTTCACCATTGGGGGCCGACCAGTACTCCCAGCCGTACGTGTAGTCCGCAACTGTTTGATAGCGTAAGCTGGAGGCAGCAATTTCGGATTCTGCCTGCCTGCGCTTAAGAAGATTGACAACCAGGCCGATGATGAGCAAACTCTCAAATGCCATAAAAATCAGCCCGCCTATGATCGTCTTCCTGTGCTGCTCCCAAATGGTAAATGATTTGAATTCCACAGTGCTGCCGGGTGGCAGGTCCTGCTCACTTATCCCCCATCGCTTGAGCTCACGCCAATCATAAACAGAGACATAGGCCTCCTCTCCAGCGAAAGGAATTGAAGCGGGGGATTCCCCCTGCATTATTCGAAGCGCCAGGGCGGCTGCTTCTCTGCCATGTTTCGTAAAACTCACCAGCCGGCCTCCGACGACACCAAGGCCCAGATAAGTCTCGGAAAAGCCGAACACAGGCGCGTTCGATGCCCTGGAAATGGATGAAAGTGCGTCAAGATTTACCAAGTTTTTGCCGGTTCCGTCCTTGAACATGCTCGAGAAAAATACAAGTGTGCCTGGCGGCAGAGAGCCCACCCGCGACAATGTCTCCTCCAATGAGAGCTTAGTCAAATCGATCAGGGCGAGTCTGTCCGTATATGGCTTCAAATCGGCGCGATACTGCTCTTCGACTGAGGCGTCGTTCGGGGATGATCCTGAAATAATGGCGACGCGCTTTGTTTTGGGACACAGCCAAAGAGCAGTTTCCAACAATCCGGCAACATCATTGCCGGCAAAGACGCCGGTCACCAATCTGCGCACCGGGGAGCGTTCCAGGCTTTCTGCATGATTCCTGGTAATTGCGGCAGCAATAATTGGTGTGTCCCGAAAAAGTGTCTGTCTCTCTGCAAGCAGGAATCCTAAAGCATAAGGGTATACGGTGATGATGACATTCATTTCCGCCCCGGAGTACTTGCGGCGTAAGAGATCGCCCATGGCACTTACGTGGGAAGGATCGCTGAACCGCGATGCATCAAGGTATTCGAAGTAAATCTTAATATCGAAGCGCTTGTCTGAACCGAAACCCTCCCGGATTCCCTGTTCAGTGAGCAGTTGGCCGGGGTTGTCTCTATCCTCGCTGCACAGAACCAGGACCCGTTTAGGTTCCTTTGGCTCTGCTGAGAACAACGGTTGCGAAATGATAAGCAACAGGAGGATAGGAGAAAAAAACCAATAGAGCCACCTCATACTGGTTCTCTCCGTTTGATAAAAGAAAGTTGGCCATGCCCCATTTATTCGAGGGGGAGGAAATTCAAATTTCCAACTTCAGAAGAGTATCAAAGAATTCTACCACAAAAAATTCAATTTCTTAGAAAAATTGCAGATCTCGCGGCAGAGATAATGATGCCAGTCGTGCTACGACGGTGGTCCGGATGCGTGGTTTACGCCAAGCTTCGAGAGCATCAAAGGCCCTGCATTTTCGACCTTCGATGCTCTCTATACCCTTAACGGCAGCCCCCTCAAGGGTACCGGCTACACCAGCGGTCTCGCCGGCACCTCGCTTTTTCCCGGTGGTTGAGGCAGCAGTCCTTCGCCCAGCCCGCTCCCGGTAAGGCAACTTATATTTATGACAATGCCCAGGGGCCCGGAACCCTGTGGTTCCATGATCATGGCCTGGGTATTACGCGCACCAACGTTTACAGCGGCCTCGAGGCTTTCTACTTCATCCGCGATCCGCTGGCGGAACCCGAAATCTTCCCTCAGGGACATACGAGATCGAGATGGCCGGCGTGATAAAGGGTTGGGCTGAAGCCTTGGGAACACATGAAAACAGGTTAGAAGTGGGAAATCTGCGTCCCTCCCGAGCTCGGTACGGAGCGAAACAGTTCAATATGATTCCCCCTAACAGCACCCTGATATTCGAGGTAGAACTCCTCTCAATTGCCAATGGGAACGACTCCGGGGCTACTGCAATAGAAGCCCGGCCAGAGCCGATCCTGCCGAAAATAAACCTTGCTAAATATTGTCGGGGGAAAATGACGACGGAGTCGAATGCAGAAAGAAGGTTGGAATCCGAGCCCTGATCTGCATTCGACCTCTGTTTTTGGCGGGTTCTCGCGGAATTGGTCCGAAAAGGCATATCCTAAAAGGAACTTTGCGTTCCAACCCAAGTATCCAAGTACAGCCGGCCAGTGTTCAAACAAGAAACTGCCTTGCTTGCCTTGGGCTTATATTGCCCACCCGAAAGGGTCGCCCGCCCCTCCCGCATGATCGCAAATCATGGAAGAGGTCGTGGACGAATCTGCCGGCCCATTTTTGCTACACTTTCACGCCGCCGGTAACATTGGCCGGCAGCTCTTGGCAATATCACTCGAATTTCAACAAGTCCCGTTTCTGTTCCGAGTTAACTCTTCCAAGTTTCAGAATACACCGTCGCTTTGTCAGTAGACTGAAATTTGGCTGGCTTTGAATTTCGCTGGAGAGCAGCCTGCAGTGAACTCCTTTTACATAGATATTCTTTCTCCTGGAAAAAATCACGGCCGAGACGGTGTCCGGGTGATCTTTGCCGTTGTCTATGTACTCATAAATCACTCCCGTTGGACGGATCTCGGTGACGTGGCCGAGAGCGCTGAAGTCTTTCCCGGTTACCGCAATAAAAATGAGTTCTGAGAAACTTGTTCGAAATACCTGGTTATTCATTTTTTCCCTCATCGAAGTCCGATTATGAAATTGCATCAGAAATCCGATCTTCGCAATTGGACCTTGGTCCAAAGAGGGATGACTGGACAAGCAACGATGGATATGAGGGTAGACCGACAGCGTGGTGGGTTTGAGTCGGGAAGAAGTCCCAAAAGAAAGACGTATTATTTTTCTCAATGGATGATCATGAATCTCGAACTGGGACTGGACTGAAAATGTATGATGATTCTTTCCGGCACGACTCGAGGCTTATTTGGCGAAAAATCTTGCCATAATTAATCTACTTGCCGGGATGAGGCCCCCGTCCGCGTATCACAGTAAGCGACCAGGGCGGCAATCGAAAGCTCGATGGGGCCTTTGCAGGCCATGAAATATGAGCAGGAGGACAACTGAGCGCTGGTCGGCCCTTGCTTCCATCTGCATGCCAGCGATACTGGGCCCGGGAGAACTGATATTGATCGCAGGGGCCTTTCAGGAGAGCACCCGCCGCTTTTTCGTGACCGGTAAAACGCAATTTCACAGTCCGGGCCCGCGCCGGGTCCTTGTTGACCAGCAGTACAGCCCATAGCTCGTCGGGCCGTCGGACTGCGTAGGCAGTAACAGGCGTATGGCCGTCCGGCGCATCGAGTTCGACCTTTGCCGGATAAATCCTATGCGGTTCGGTTTGCTCTCCGATCCACTCGTGCATCAACATCCCGGCGCCGTGGCAGGTGGCGGTGCGCGCCAGGATTTCCCGCTTGTTATCGGACAGAAACATAGTATTGTTGCCCCAGGTTTCGCACTCCGGCCCTTTATACAGCGGCGTTGGTTCCAGACCGTACATATAGGCGGCGGAAGGCGCTCCGGTCATGGTCAGAAAGGTGCCGATCACATCGGCATTGAAAAGCGCTCCTGGAAGATCCACCTCAAACTCGGTGGAAAAGGCTGAATATCCATATTCAGTCATCAGCAACGGGGTTTCGCGAGGCAAACCCTGCTCGTAAAAGCCGGCAATGGACTCCGCCAACAGCTTCGGCCCCCGCAACAACGTCGGCGCAGGAGACTCGCAAACCTCATCGAACGGGTACCATTCAAAAGACAAAAAGCCCAGCGACGAAGCTCGTCCGCGCCCATCCAGATACCCAAGCAATCTTTTCAGGTACGGCTGGTCGGGTGCAACTGCAGTTCCCGACCAGGCAGCCATCGATTTCTCTCTCAACGACTCAAAGGATGGTCCGCCCTGGATCACCGCCGGACTGACCGCTTTCAACGCATCCCCAGCCTGGAGATACAGCGCTCCGTAGTCTTCCGGGGAAGCGTATTGTCCATCCGGTTCCTCGCCAAGTTCGACGCCTCGTACCGGATAATCCCTTCGCTTCAGGTACCGCATCAGCGCCGCGGCGTTTTCGGGCGTGTCATACAGCACCCCGACCGAAATCAATGCCGGCAATCCACGGGTGATCCCGGAGGCAAATACCAGATCGATGCCGGCCTGCTCGACTTCCGGATCCAAATCGCAGGCTCGGTGCCAGGGATCGGTGGAAGAAACGAAGAACCGTGTCTGGCCGTCGCGGTTGGCTGCGTGGCGCACCACATCCTGCAGGTCGCCGTAGGAATCCGCTGTCCCGATAAATATTTCGCGCACCGCATAGCCGAGCGAATCCCGTGGGTCATTTTCGCCCGGAGGCGCGGTTTCCGACGACTCTTCCAACAACACGCGCAAAAACCGCGCCTGGATAGGATCGGATGACAATTGCAGAGCGACGTCATTCCCACGGCCATCGCCAAACCTCCCGCTGGTGAAAGTCCGCCAGCAGCCTTCGGGATGGGCTCCCGGATCTTCAGGATCTTCACCTTCCCAGTACTGCACGCTAAAACGTGTCGCGTACGGGATACCCCACGCAATACGGATCGCATTGACCGGAACCCGTTCCCCGAGGTCGGCGATTATCCACTGCGGGTGCCGGCTGTTGTCCTCACCTGTGTAACGACTGTCCAGATAGGGGCTGCTTTTCCAGAAGGTGTCCGGATCGCCGTCCGCCAGTCGTGAATAGCCGTTGTCTTCCGCCTGATCGATTGTGTTGCCGCGTCGCGGAAGCCGGTAGCCGTAGGATGCCAGGATCGGAGCACCGGGCCGGTCATCGGAGGTCCAGTAACCCCGCTGGTTTTCAGCATCGCTCCACCGGCCTTCCGGGTTCCAATGCCAGGCTTCAATGGCGAGTTCCGTCCGCAGGCGGTAACTTATCGAGTGCAGGCCGATGGAGCGCATGGTCTGTAGAGTGGCCGGCCGGTAAATCGCGGCGCTGTCTCCCAGGGAGTGGCCATCCAGAGCGGCGCCCAGCGTTGTGGCGGGAACAAACGTGTTAGCAGGACCGCCTTTCAAATCCACGGTCACGTCGATCGGTTCTTTCGCATACCCGGAAGACGAGATCAGGCACGTGATGACGGCAGCAAGCAGCAAGCCGTGCGTACCCGGAATTTTCCAGCTGAAAACATTCCGTGAAATTGATCTAAATCGCAAACCCGGTTCCCCTTAAGACATCAACCACACAGGCATGATTTATTGACTATTCGTCACCGCACGGATATGCTTCGCCGGCTTTGGAAACCTCGGTAGAATACCGATTTCATTGAATCCACTCAAGTTGGAAATCCCTCGAATGTGCTCCGGCCAGTCGTTCGATTTCAGATAGTTTTGAGGTATGTCTCAGTCATTGCCCAAACATGATGATCATCCCGCCCCGGATGTCGTTAAGCCGATCTTCTACGACCCCAATCACAAGCGTTGGCCGCGGCTGCGATTCGGAATGGGCCTCATTGCAGTAATGTTGACTCTGCTTTTGGGAACGCTCATTTTCAGCATCCTGGTCGGGCCGGCACTGCCTACTCTCGATCTTCCCGGCGTCAGCTTTTTGCCGCACGGAATTCATTCCGTTCCCGAGATCCCAAACCTTTCTCCGGAGCGGCCGCTTACACGTCGAGAACGGGCGTTGCGCAGTGCGAAAACCAAGCTCATGACCGAGCGCGAGCGCAATCTCCAACAACTGCTCGCCAAATCCAGGAAAACACCCCCTGTCGCCCCCAGGCAGCAACTGTCCGTCGGTTTTTTCGTGAACTGGGACGACTCGAGTTTGAGTTCGCTAAAGCAGAATCTCGACAGCCTGGATATGGTGATCGCCGAATGGCTGCACCTCGCTGACGAGACCGGATCTATCCGGGAGGACGACCCAAACCGCCAAGCCCAGGCTGCCGAATATATTCACTCACGCCGTCCCGACTTCCCGATCGTAGCTCTGATAAACAACTGGAACGGCAAAGAGTGGGAACGCGACAAGCTGGGCCGTATGCTTGCGAACCCTGCGGCGCGCAAGCATCTTATAGAAGAACTGACCGACTGGGTGGAGGCTCGGCACTTCGCCGGAGTAAGTATAGACTTCGAAAATATTCCCGCCAAAGCGCAACCGAACTTTCAACGCTTTGTGGCTGAACTTTACGCCGCGTTGACTCCAAAAGGCTTATCATTGTCTGTCAACGTTCCGGCAAGCGATCCGAACTTCAACTACCGTAATTTGGCCTCCAGCGTCGATTACCTCATCATTATGGCTTATGACGAGCACTGGCCTGCGAGCGCTCCCGGCCCCATTGCCGGTTTGCACTGGTTTGCCGACGTGATGCGCAAACGTCAACGCGACGTGCCCGCAGACAAAATGATACTGGCCCTGGGAAATTATGCCTACGATTGGCGGGAAGGCCGTCCTGCGGAGGAAAGAAGCTTTGAGGAGGCGGTTCTCACCGCTAAGGAATCAGAGGGTAATATCCGCCTCGATCGCGAATCGCTGAACCCGACCTTCGATTACGCCGACGATGACGACCATATCCACCACGTTTGGATGCTGGATGCCGTGACCGCATTCAACCAGTTGGTGATTGCCGGTTCGGTGCACCCGCGCGGCATTGCCATATGGCGAATGGGCAGTGAAGATCCCGCTCTGTGGCGTGTATTCGGCCAAAACGGTCCACTGGATGGGGAACGCGCCTCCCAACTGCGCGACGTTCAGTTCGGCTATGGACTGGACTACGAAGGCAAAGGCGAGATCCTCCAGGTCACTGCTCAACCCAGGGCGGGAAGCCGCGACCTCGAATTCGACCCGAAACGCAACCTGATTACCGCGGAACGCTTCACCGTCTTTCCCTCGCCCTACATCATTTCCCGCTACGGCGGCGTTGCACGCAAGGTGGCCCTGACCTTTGACGACGGCCCGGACCGCAGGTACACTCCGCAGATCCTCGATGCTCTTTCAAAAGCCGGTGTTCCGGCAACCTTCTTTGTTATCGGACTCAACGGTGAACTGAACCAGGACATACTGCGTCGCGAATTGCGTGAAGGTCACGAGATCGGCAACCATACCTTCACACACCCCAATATCTCCCTCATCTCCCCTCCCCAGTTTCAACTGGAACTCTCGGCAACCCAGAGGCTGCTCGCCGCCGCCGTGGGTCGTCATTCGCTGATGTTTCGCCCGCCTTACGCCACCGACAGCGAACCGGAGACGGTCGATCAGCTCCGTCAGATCGAACTGGCCAGTACGCAGGGTTATATCATAGTCGGCATGCAGATCGATCCGGACGACTGGCAGCGCCCCGGAGTAAATGAGATCGTTCGCCGAACGGTCGAGGGGGTGGAGCGCGACGAAGGCAACATAATCCTGCTTCACGACTCCGGCGGCGACCGGACCCAGACGGTGCAGGCGATACCCCTGATCGTCGAGGCTCTGCGCAGTCGAGGCGTGCAGTTCGTTACCGTTTCAGAACTGCTGGGCAAGGGCCGCGACGAGGTGATGCCGCCTGTACCGCCGGACAGTTTGTGGAGGACATGGTCGGACAGATTGGCATTCGGATTTCTCAGCCTGGCGGCGGCGACAATCCACTGGTTGTTCCTGCTTGGCATCGTATTCGGGATGGTTCGGCTGACGTTCATCGGGGTACTTGCCGTCTACCAGCGCCGGTCCGGCCGCAAGGCGGTATTCAGTCCGGACTACTCGCCCTCCGTGGCGGTCGTGCTGCCTGCATATAACGAGGAAAAGGTAATCCTTCAGACCATTACTTCTCTTCTTGCCTGTGAACTGCCGGGGCAATTTGAGATCATCGTGGTGGATGACGGCTCGACCGATGCCACATACCGCAAAGCGAGGGACGCATTCGCTTCCCATCCGAGGGTGCGCGTTTACACCAAACCCAACGGAGGCAAAGCGGCGGCGCTCAACTTCGGGATCTCCCAAACCAAAGCGGAGATAATCGTTGCGCTGGATGCCGACACCGTGTTTGCCCGCAACACCATCGCCAAGTTGGTCCGTCACTTTGCCGATCCCGGGATAGGCGCTGTGGCCGGCAATGCCAAGGTGGGCAACCGCGTCAATCTGCTCACCCGCTGGCAGGCGCTGGAGTATGTCACCAGCCAGAACCTTGACAGACGGGCCTTTAGCGTTCTTAACTGCATCACAGTGGTCCCCGGTGCCGTGGGCGCATGGCGGCGCGAACTGATCGAACGTGCCGGTGGTTTTGACCTGAGCACGCTGGCGGAAGATGCCGACCTCACGATAGCGATTCGCAAACTCGGCTATGCGGTTATTTACGACGATGAGGCAGTCGCCCTGACGGAAGCCCCGGATACCGTGCGCGGTTTTCTTCGACAGCGCTACCGCTGGATGTTCGGCACCATGCAGGCGGCCTGGAAACATCTGGATGCTCTTTTTCGGCCCCGCTTCGGTGCCTTGGGCTTTGTAGCCCTGCCGAATATCATCATCTTCCAGGTACTGTTTCCCCTGATTTCACCAGTGATGGATCTGCTCCTGGTCAGCTCACTGGTGACGGCAGCCATAAGCTACCGGCATCACCAGGGGGATTTCTCTCCGGAAGCACTGCAAAGCGTGCTCTTCTATTACGCCCTGTTTGTCGTGGTGGACTACCTGACCGCCATCCTGGCCTTCCTTCTGGAACGCAGGGAAAACTGGTGGCTGCTCCTGCTCCTTTTCTGGCAGCGTTTCTTCTACCGCCAGCTGATGTACTACGTGGCCGTGAAAAGCACGCTGAATTCCCTGAGAGGCGTGCTGGTCGGGTGGGGCAAGTTGGAGCGAAAGGCCACCGTGCAGGTCCAACGATGAGGAACCGGAAAGTTTGACGCGGAAGTCATCGAGCATACTATCACCCGATGAACGGCTCTATATCCGACATTGACATAGCCTTCGAGAAAACCACTTTGCAGCGTCGGGCCTGGATCCCCAGAAAAAGCGACTCGCGAGGAGACACTCCGTCGGAATCAATAGTCCCTTGAGTCGAGAAGGAAGAACTCATGGGCTGAAGGTGGTTTTTAACGACCACGCTGCATTCACTGTGGATGAAGTTCGCTGCTTGGCAACTGAGAGGCATATACTCGAAAATCAGGCTTGACCGGCCGATCTGAACAAGACTTCCAATTGCAATTACTTTAGTCTTCTTTTCAACATAAGTTTGGAGAATTACTGTGATGTCTGCTCTAGCATGATAGTAGGGATCTACTTCCGGGGTGTCTTCCACCATGCTTATCTCCATTAACTTGAGCTACGGGAATGGGAGTGTTCGGAGAAAAACAAGTTTCGGATCCATCATTTCTTACCGGTTCTCCAATATCGCCTGACATACTGCATCGGTGCTCAGGTAAGTGCAATCCGGAAAATTCCCTAGTTTTGTAAAAATCCCCGCCAAAGGACGGGCCTTTGAAATGCAGCCCCCATAGGGAGGTAAAGCTGGTCCGCCGCGCTTGAGCGTTATTCAGTATCTCGTGCTGAATGGTTGCGCAGATTTATGTGATAACATGCCAGTGCTACTCGCATCTGCTCCTCTACTTACACGGCAACAACTCCGGTCGAGCCAGGCTGTGAGCGGCCTCACTGCAGGTCCCATTCGGGACCGATGTAGCCAGTCCACACTGCCTCCACAGGGCAAGGTTTATACACTTGATTAAAGTTGTCTGGAAAAACAACGCGGGGACCGCAAATAAACACGAATAAACCATCTTTCTTACGCCGTCCAGGCGTATGCCGTTTCTTGCAGGTCGTTTTCTCCGTTTCGCGAACCGGCGTGGACGCCAATTTCGAAGATTTGTCAGGTACAGTGGCAAGGAATGTGAATTTTTATCGGGAGAATTTATTTGCTTCCCTGCTTTTGCCACCTCAGTCTTCAATCATATACTTTAAAAGTATCTTAAAATCAGCCCTTTTGTCTAGAAATAATACCCAATTCCTACCCTCTAAAATAACCCTTTACTTTGGACACAATAAAGGCAAGCTGACAAATTAAGAGATTTTATACCTTGCCTGTCCATGGATCTCACTGAACGTTCTTTCGCGTCGTTAGCTTTTTCAAATTTATGTATCTTTTCAACTGATTGGAAGGATAATCGGCCTTCTACAATTTTAGCGAACCTTTTGTGGAGGTATCCCAATGAATTGTCAACTTCGTCGAGTATTCGTTGCATCCGCTTTTTTGGTTGTTATGCTCTTTTTGGGATATCCAGGAGCATGGGCCGAAACTTACTCCAGTCTGAACCAACAGTATCCAACCCATTTCGATAACACCGCCTTTGATACCAATCACAACGACCTGATGTACATGGACGCGGTGAACTTCGCCGGAAGGGAAATCGTCCTTTTCACGCTCATGAGCGACGATGATTTGAATTATAATAGATATTTATATTATTTCGCACATAGTCCGGAAGATCATAACAAATTTGACATCGGAAATAGCCAGGACAACAATTTTCGATTCAAAGTCGTCGAATTCAACAATCTCCTCTATTTGTTTTACACTAGCGAACACAACGCCAACGGATTTAACACCAGTACCATCTATTACCGGACGGCCACGATGAACTATGAGTCGGATGGCAACGGATGCACTCTCGAATTCAGCCCGCTGAAATCTTTTTCCACTGGCGTGAGTTCGGTCGAGATCCGCATGGCTCATTCGATGGAAGGCGCCTTGTACGTGATCTTTTCCTCGGGTTCCACCTGGTATTCCGTTTCTTCGGCGGATGGCCTGTTCAATTCCGCCACTCCCAATTCTCTGGTCAAAATGACCCTTTTCAGCGCCAGTGACGTAAAAGGTGCCGGCGGAGCGATTTTTCAGGTGCCCGACCCGACTGAGGGCAGCCTCGATAGACTGATGATCGCATATGCTACCGGTAGTGCGGTCAAGTACTACTTCTTCGATGGGAAAGTTCTTTATGGCAACCCGACTGCCGGTAATAGTGCGTACGTCCTTTCAAGCTCCGGGGTATGGCCCTACTCGGTCCGCCTGATCGCCGGAAGCGGAAGCGCCTCCCCTTACACCGACAGCAAGTATTCCATTCAGGTGTTCATCGCTTCACCCAAGGATAGCGGAAGCAATCAGACCTGGAATAACATATTTCATCGGGAATACATCCCGGCGGGCGTAAAAGGCAATGAGGGTACGTGGCCCGGAGCATGGGTCCACCTGGCCGCCAGCGATGAAGATGACGTCAAAAGTGTCAATGCCTTCGATTCCGACCCCGCTTGGGCTGTACTTCCCCTGTACACGAGCGTCAGCAAGGAGCCCGCGGCCGACATACAGTCGTACCTGCGTATCTGGTACCACAGGGGGACGAAATACTCCTGGCCTACGAGCGATTTCGTCAGGTTCCGGTGCTCCTACTACAAGTCCGACATTCTCGTCCATCAGCTGCCACAGAGGGTTGGCGGAACGGAGATTCAGGACCTGAGCACCCAGACGGTGCTCGGGGTCATCGAGGGGACGCCCCCGTGGCCTGTGAACGCTGGAGGCGGCACATCCGATACCTCCAATACTTCCTGGGTGGAGTACGGGAAAACGGACGGAATCACGGTTGAAACGAAATGGAGCGTCGGCGGCAGTGTAACGGTCTCCAAGGGGTTCACGTTCAAGAAGAGGGGCGAGCTGAAGACAAAGCTCACCGCCGGATTGAAGTACACCAAGACCACCTCATCCAACAGCACGACATCAAAGGGAATAACACTGAAGACTTACAACGATGCCACGCCAGGAAGGCTGGGTTGGCTAGTGGTCCTCATACCGGAGATCCTCAATGACTCGTATGTCCTTAAGTCTTACGACGGCACTGCGCTCCACTATGAAGGCGATCCGAGCACCGATGAGATTACGGTGAACCTCCTCACTTACGGTGATAATACCAGAGTGGATCTCATAGACTACTATCTCGACAACCCGTCTCTGGCAATCGGAGAGGATGAGGGAAACAGCTCGCGCACGCTCATGGAAGGCATGGCGGCAAGACCCCTTAGCAACGTTATCCCGAACGGCATAGAAACGAAGGGATGGAAGGGAGTCACCGAAGACTACTCGCAAATGTCCGTATCCCCCAGCTGTCCCTGGGATGTTACTAACCTTATGACGCTGGTAGATCCAGATGCCTCGAACTCCGGGTATAAGGATCTCATCCTCCACAGCACAGGGGGAGAGTCATCCACTTACTCGGTCACCTACTCGACAACCGAAGGTGAGACCTGGAGCCCCAGCGCAAGTTTCACCGCCTCATGGGAGAAGGCAGGTTTCCTTTTTTTTAGTGGTGGCGAGTTTAACGTCAATTGGACCATGGACATCAGTACGACATCCACAATGACCTCAAAACTGGGATTCCAGTACAACATCCCGGATTGCTGCAGCCCGAGCTATGTGATACACGGGGGGAAATACTATTTCTGTAAGCAGTCACACCTTTCGAGTTATACCAACGAGCCGGGAGTGGGTCTCGACTGGATGAACTACTGGCAAGAGGTGGCAACTAGAACGACAATAGAGTGGGCCACGAATAGGAACTATTACAATTGTGCCGGTCTAGACTGTTACTCAACGATGCAGGTGATCCCCAAGCTGTTCGTTCCCAAAGCGGATGAGAGCGGCTACAACTGCCCATGGATCAGCAACGATATCCGCAACTACGGAAAGCCAAAACCGTGGTGCCTCACCTACTATGTTTATCCGCCGTCCACCAGCGCCGCCCCGCAATCGAGCCGGATCACGTTGAAACAGGCCAAAGCCACACTCCATCTTGACCGGGTTAACCCTGACAATAACCAGGTATCGGCAAGACTCAGCCTGGAAGGAATTGGTCCAGACTTCCTGGATCAGATCGGAAAATTGGTACACCTGAACCTGGGGAGCTATGTCATCGACTCGGGCGTCAATCCGGTCGTCAGCCGAGAGATTCGGGGCAAGAGCGTGGTGTACCAGATGAAACAGGCAGCCAATCCGAAGTCATCTATCAAGGTTGTGCTTACTTATGATGAGTCCAGGTCTTTGCTCAACATCGCTTTTGATGCCGATCAGATCAGGATGCCTGGTGTGGCCCAATCTCTAGTAAACGCGTACACGGAAGGCAATGCCGTTGCTTTCCCGGTCGGGCTTTTCATAGGTAGCAGATACTACTCCCAAGACACCCTGGATGCGCACCTTACGGTCAACAATCAAAACATCATATGTGAGCTGAACGCTCAAAGATAAAGGCGACAAAACATTGTAGCTCATTAGTTCTTGAAAGAACACTTTGTGTGAGCGTGTATCCATCTTTTCGGAAAGATACGTGGGCAAGTTAGCAGTGGAGCATCTTTGATCCTGACAATCGAGTTATTCCTTACGTGAGTGAGGGATAACTCTGAGCAAATTGTTGGCCTGGCTTTTGTTTTGACCGGCACCATGCCAACGGTTGGGTACACTCCTTCGAAGGCGAACAGCCTAAAAGAGGTGGGAAAGACGACGCGTGTTAATAAGATCCACTCAGTAAACCAGAGAAGAAGGAAACTGTATGAAGCCAAAACTACTGCTATCCGTAATCATGTCTACCGTGTTACTTCTGGCGCCGTGTGCGTTCGCTAAACAAGCAGGACAGGCCCCTGACCCACCGGCCAAACTTAAAATTGCGCTTGAGCAGGACGGATTTGAGTTCCAGCAAGGAAGTAGCAAGTCTCTCGACATGTGGCAGCAGTACTGTAGCGGAGTAACCTCCAGCGCCAAATACAACAACAAGGGCGCGCCGTATTTGACCGCAGTGGTTCCGCATCTTTCCGGGGATACCACGGTGATACCGTATGCCTTTCAGCTTCGTCCCGATGAGGCCATCGTGTTCATTGGCGTGACCCCGCCGCCAGTGACCTACTTCTCTTACCAGCCCTTTCTGCTCAACAAAGTGTACGCGCAGCCCGTTCCCGCAAATCTGCTCAATCCGCCAATCCAAGGATGCGGGGGAGACCCGCATTGTCTGGATGTGGGCACCAGCCTGGGAGATACGGTGAATGTCGCAACCATCAAGACTATCGGCCCCAATCCGTACAGCGCCCCGATGGTTCTGATTTTCACACCCGATCAGGGCACTGATGCGCGCGTTCGCTCCGCCCTAAAGAACGCCGGCTATCCCCCGTCAATCATTAATACAATCGTCTTCCCCGCCTCGCTGCTGAACTTGGGTATCGGCCAAGGCCACGACATATTCATGATCCTGGGGCGAAATGCTAAATGGCTCAACGGCGAGGCAGGCGAAGCCGCAGGTTTGGCCTACATGGACAGCTTGAACAACCCCAACTCGCCGGTATCGGTTTTCCGGGTGACCCCAAAGACATTTTCGGAGAAAAACCTGAATCCATTCCCGGCTCCGGCGCTGCGCGTCCGCGGAACCGGGGAAACCGAAATGGAACTCATAGGGAAACTTGATGAGATCCGCGACAGGGTTATCAGTCAGTACACCAACATGGGTTACGACGTTACCGCCGAATACATGTCGGGGCCGGGCGGTTACGACGGTTACGACTACCTGCAGCAGATGAAGCGTGCGTATCTCGATTGCCGCGACACAATATATGTCGGTTCCGGCACTGATGTTTTTCCTAACAATCTTGATTACGATATAAGACTGACCGACAACGAATTCCTGATCATTTATGGCATCAACCACACTGCCACGGGCAAAGCCTCATACATGAACCTGAATGCCTACGCCAAGCCATCACAGTTGGCCATAGGCAGCATCTTCGATACCGACTTTGCGCACAGCGCTGATGCTTATCTTCCCATCGGTGATCCCGCAGCTTCTCTGATGTTTGCGTACAAGATTTCGTGGCAGTGCGGTGTCGAACCTTTCTGTTTGCAAATGTCAAGCGGCGATTGCGCCAGATTGCAGCTCGACGGCCCCGAGCACGCGGCCGACCGGGAAAAAACGCAGTTGGCCTTCGGCACGCGTTCCTATCTCGAACCGGTAACGAACGTCGGGCCGGCATTCACGGAAGTCGTGTATCACCGGATGATCAAGTTTTCGCTGAAGCAGTAAATAAGTTTAGGATGTCCAATGTTCATAGAGATAAAGCCGCATGGACGCGAGACAGCGTGATGCTTTAAGCTCTCTTTGCGAAAAGGGGACAAAAAGCCGCGGGTCGGGAGGTGATTCGACTCAGTTTAGCAGTAGCAAAGAACGAATAAAGCAGTGAAAAGGCGGAAACACAATGAAACGGCATGTCAAGTGGGCGCTGCAATCCCAGAAGAGCCAGAAAGACTTGCTGCGTGCTGTTTTTATGTAATGCCGTATCGCACTCCCTGATTCATTCTGTGGATTCGAGAGAATCTTATCTTTGGTTAGAGACTCGGTACTTCAAACGAGAAGCCTGTCGGCAGGCCATACTGGAAAAATAGCCCGCCGACAGGTCTTTTGATAAATCCCAAAACCAGGCTTCTGTTTGAAGCAATAGGTCAATAGGTATTCAGTGATTGGTTACTCAGTAAAGAAGCCGGCGGTTTTCGACGTTCCTTCCTCAGGCTCACTAAAAACCACATACGGCAGGATTTCGAGGTACTTCTCCTCGATGACGATTCGGAGGAACTCGTGCCGCGGGACATCAAGCGCATCCGCATAGACCATCCAGCGCCGGAAGGGGAATGGAGCTTTCCCGCGCTCAATCATTCCGATCATGGTCGATCCGCATCCGATGCTCCTTGTGAGCCGAGGCCTGGACATTCCGAGTTCCTCGCGCCGGAGTTGAATGACACGCCCCACCAAACCTTTTTCTTTTGGCTCATAAATAAACCTCCTCATGAAAAGTTGTGAAAATAAAGCTTCGTTTCAGGAGGTAATGTCATTTGGATTTGTGGCAAAATTAAATATCCATGCCTTATAGTGTGATGGCACTTTGTTTGTGCAGCCGAAAACGAGAGTTTACCTCCGGACAGAACACGACCACGTCGGCAGGGCCGAAGTCTCAGGACATGACCGCCCTCTCGGCTGAATATTCAGAGGCCCTGGAACTGTCACTTATATCAACATACCGTTTGAAGAGTAGTTAGCCGGGGATCTTCGCAGCTTCCATTCATATTAGGTGCCCCTCAATGCAAATCGTCATCTCTTTTCAAGGCCGGACCTCGCTTTTTTCGGCAACACCCCCGATGTAAATCCGCTGATCCACAATGATCCGAGGTCTCCAAATTCTCTCGTCGCTGAAAAGGGAAATAGCCGAAAGGTATACCTCGCATGCGAGGTATACCTTTCGAGAGGGTCTCCTAAAAATTTGTCTATAGGTATTCTCAGTAGAACTAAGCAACAAATTTTAAAATTCGGCAAATTTCTAAATTTTTTCTGACAAAATGCCGATTATAAAAAGCGAAAAGTTTTCTATAGTTACTCATCGCCAAATTAAAAGGGAATAATCATGAAAACTTCTCCCAGAGTTCTGGTCGTAGACGACAGTTCGACTGTCAGGATGGTGCTTCGTAAGGAACTCGAACGAATGGGCGCGAGGACAACCGAAGCCTTTGATGGATGGCAAGGATTTGAAAAAGCGATATCTGGAGACTTTGACCTTGTCATTACGGATATAGAGATGCCGAAAATGGACGGCTTCTTGCTTTGCGAAAAGCTAAAGGAGCATGGTTTCAAGACCCCGATAATAATTTTAACTTCCAAGGATGAAGAGGAAAATATTGAACGCGGCTTCAAACTAGGCGTTGCCGCATACATCCTCAAATCGCAGGCAAAAATCAAGCTGCGTGAATGCGTCGAGGAGTTGCTGGACAAAAACGTAAGGAGGCGGTGCATTCTTGTCGTAGACGATTCGGCGTCCACCCGCCATTTGATTGAAAAATCGCTTTCAGCTGCAGGGTATTGCGTTACATCCGCGGATAACGGTGAAAAGGCGCTTGAACTCATAAGTGACCACCTCCCGGATTTGATCCTGAGTGATTTGCACATGCCCAAGCTGGATGGATTCGGGCTGTGCAAAAAGATCCATGCCGATCCTAATTTGTCCGGGATTCCTTTTATAATCATGAGTTCAAATGCAGATCATGCCACGATGCGCAGACTCCTCCAATACGGGGCATCCGCTTACCTTGTCAAACCTTTCAACCTTGACCAACTGGTGGTGACTGCCGAGCAACTCCTTTCAGATCATTTCCGCCGGATTTCAAAAGAAAAAGAACGTCTTGAAGCCGAACGCCGGTTGATAATCGGAAGTATAACGAGCTTAGTTTTGGCACTGGAAGCTCGTGACCAGTATACTCGAGGCCATTCGGAGTGCGTCGCCTCTATTCTCGCGGATATGGCTCAAGAAATGGCGTTTGATGCAGAACAGGCTGAAAGAGCAAGAATCGCAGGCAAGCTCCACGATCTTGGGAAGATCGGCATTCGCGACGATATTTTGCTGAAGCCGGGACCCCTGAACAGACAGGAATGGGAAATTCTCAAGCAGCATCCAACCATCGGAGCCGAGATTCTTTCCCCGATCCCCAGTTTGGCTGATATCATACCAGCAATTGCAGGACACCACGAACGAATCGATGGGAAGGGCTACCCGGAAGGATTGAAAGGGAACCGGATCCATCTGTTGGGCCGGATGATTGCCGTTGCGGATACATATGATGCTCTAACCAGCGACCGCCCATATCGAAAAGGACTCTCCCATGAAGATGCCCTTACAACTATCGAAGACGTCAAAGGAGAGCAGCTTTGTCCCGAATGTGTACAAAGCTTCTTAAATGCGGTTGAAAAGAAGATGAAAATGTAAAGTCATCTGAGTCTTCCTTAGTAATTTTGACGGATTAGCCCAATCGGGGCTATAGCAGGAATTGGAGCATTAGAAAAAAAGATATGAATAAGCATCTTAAAATAACCCTGGAAACTTCCTGGTATTGAGAGCGCTCTGCTCGTTCAGAGCAAAACGCCCTTGAATCAGGCCCTGAGTTTCAGCCCGCGTCAGCTGATATAGACTGGTTCTTGGCCCTGGAACTCACGAAATTTAATTCCCCATTAATGGGAGCCGCCCATGAATTTCAAATACAGCGAAACGGAATTTCTCGCCGGAAAGACCGAGATACTTTGCGAAACCATAATCGATGCTTTGCGTGAACTCAGGTCCGCTGCAAGCGGCCCTGTAACCGCATCACTTTTGAGCCGGTCTCTGATCAACAACACTTCCTATCTGGACGCGTTGTGTTCGGCATCACGGCTGGCAAGTCTTGAGGGCGATTCGTTTGACGCAGAAGGGTATGCGACGAGGCTAAAGCACTTCCAAATCACGCTGTTAAAGACACTTGAGGCCGCTTTTGGTGAAGACTGGGGAAACTGCGGGGAAGAACTGTGCGTTCTTGCCGAAAACAAGAGTCGGATTGATGAACTATTTCAACTAAACGACCGAATTCTTGACTCAATAATAGATGGTTGCGGCAAAGCCTGCCGGCGTCAAAAGCAGCTCTTTGAACTCCTTGCGGAAGTTACGAGGAATCTGCTTGAAGTGGAACACTTCCTCACGGTCTCCTTATCCAATTCAAAAAGGGCGCAAAGCAGAAACGCGGATTTTTCGGAGACGCTTGAACGAGACCTTCAGTATATGAGCCGAGTGGTTGATAATGCCCGCAATCTGGACGAATTAAAGAGCTTACTTTCAGCCAAGTTGGAATCAATAAAGCAAGCTTCAAGAAAAAGGCGGGAACTGGAGGAGAAATTAACGCTTCATGCCGCACGGGAAATTGAGGCTCTCAAGTCTCAGATCAAGAACATGCGAAAACAGGTCGCAAAAGCCCAAAAACATGCTGACACCATGGAGAAGGTAAGCCTGCTGGATCCTTTGACGGGAGTTGCCAACCGGAGAGGTTACCAGAAGTACATACGTGAAGAATGGAATGTATACGCCAATACCAGGGAACCATTTTCAATTCTCATGATTGATATAGATAATTTTAAATCTGTAAACGACAGGTACGGACATTGGGCCGGCGACAAGTGTCTTGCGGAACTTGCCAAACGAATCGGTGTTAATTTACGCGGAACCGACTTCCTGGCGCGGTACGGAGGCGAGGAGTTCATCGTGGTGCTCCACGGAACGGTTCAGGCCGGAGCAGTTGCGGTTGCGGAAAAGTTGCGCGGCTGCATCGAACAGACCCGATTCCTATGCCGCGGGGAAAGGATCCCGCTTACGATCAGCATAGGCGTCAGTACGGTGCTCGATGCCGATCAAAGTGTCAATGCGATTCAGGATCGTGTAGATAAAGGATTGTACCAGGCTAAAAAAAGCGGCCGGAACCACGTATCAATTGTCTAATCACCTCAAGAATATCACGGATGGCTAAAGAAATGCCGAAACGACCGGAATACGACTGCACGTGATCCCGATCGGCCTCTTCTTAGGTCAGAAAGTCTTTATTGGTTAAATAGAAGTTTCATCATCTACCAGCTCGACGGTTGCTCTTCAATAATAAAATCAATGGTCTTTGGGAGCTTTTACCTTTCCGTGGTATTTGCCCGTTGCTTTTGTCCGACCGTGGATTTATAAGCCTCTTAACTCTGTGCTTGCTGCGAATCATGCCGCGCGATCCAACTTCCAAGCCCCCTTGGACAGCCTTTCGATTTCTCACCTCGCAAGAATCGCCGTTGGCCTGATGAGAAACTTCGGCGCCAAGTTTTCTCCGTCGCGGATACAAGCTCTTTTCCGGCATTTCTTAGCTTTTGGTTTTTCAACTTTTAATTGATGCTCTAGTTCTTCAATGGTGTTCCGATATCCCTCCGGGATGATTTCGCCTTGAGATATATGGCAGCCGGGACCGGGTCGGATTTTGCCGACTCGATCACCCTGAAGGCCGTTTCACCCGCCAGAGCAAATCCGCAAACCCTTGCCCTCCCATTCTCTCTCAATTGAGATACGGTTTCACCTTCGAGTTGGTATCGGGCCAGATCCCGTGAGTCCACCGACAGAGCCGGTGGTTTACCCTGACTACATACATACGCCATTTCTATATTACGGAATTGAATTCTAAATAAAATCGGCCGCTTTCAAAAGATCGGCCGAAACTGAGGCTTTAAAATGCTACAAAAGTGGTACAAAAAGTCCACAAAGGAAGTATTGCAGCTTTAAGAATCCGATTAATATTTAGCCCCATCTCGCCTGTTCCGAACAAGATCTACAGGTGCACTAATATCGAGTTCCTTGCCAGTTATAGTTTATATGGATGCCAATAGCTGATTAATGGCTCACAGACCAAACTGCAGCAGACCGAAACGATAATTACTCAGATATTCGCAAAAAAAACGTACGACCATTTTTTCGTATATCGCTCGCAGTGAGAAAGTTTGGCCTCCTCGGATTCTTCCAAGCCTCTGGGAGGTTCCAAAACATCGTTGGCTCAATCATCCAAAATTCAGGTGGAATTGATTTTTACTCGCTCCGCTGAACTTTTAGAGGTGTGCACCGGCTTATACGGGTATTGACCGGGAGCGATCTGCAGGCTCCGAATTTATTCTCACGTTCACGGCACCCTTTCCGAAACATGCCCCGCCATACATGCAGGAACACGGGAGGTATGGAGAACCTCCTATTTGCATACACCCCTCAAACAAGGAGAGTGAGATGAAGACAAGGAGTTTACTTTTATTCCTGTTAACGGTGGTGGCCCTGGTTTTGGCAGGGGGCCAAGGTCCAAACGCCCAGCCGCCTGTTTCCGGAGCGATTTTCACGACCGACTCTATATGCAACAGGCCAAATGTCAACATTTATGATGCCAAGGAGGATGTCTACCTGAACGGCGGTCCGCAACACCCCGGAGCAGCGGGATTGCCGGATGGATACTATTACGTCAAGGTAACCGAGCCTGACGGCACACTCCTGGGCACAAGTATCGGGACCGCCAATCAAACTCCGGTTCACGTCGCCAATGGAGAATTCGATCAATGCTATGAGTTATACTCGATCCTCATAAAATCATCCGATCAATCCCCGGGATTCGACGATACATTAAATCCGGGAGGTGAATACAAGGTGTGGGTCAGCAGTGAATTGTCTTTTAACAACAATTCAACCAAAACCGATAATTTCAAGGTAAGACCCGGAAATGAACCCACCCTCGGAAAATTAACTGTAGATAAGTGCTACGATGCGGATCTTAATGGCGAATGCGACGATTCCAATCCCCCACTGTGCGGGTGGAGCGTGATCATCCAACAGCCGGATGGATTTCAATTGCCTGCTTTGACTCCTGTAACACTCGATCAGCTTGATTACGGTACCTATTCCGTAAGTGAAGTCCTTCCGCCTAACTGGGTGCCGACCGGGCCTGTTACAAAAGAGGCAACGATCGCTCAGGATGCGCCCGAAAAGAAGATAGAATTCACAAACGTTTGTCTTGGATCCGGCGGCGGACTGACATTGGGTTTCTGGTCGAACAAAAACGGCCAGAACTTGATTACAGTAGATGATTTTGCCTTCTTGAAGGGCCTTAACCTGGTGAATGCAAACGGCGGTGCTTTCGACCCCGTATCTACGCCGGCGTCGCTTGCATCGGACAAAACAGCCTTCCGCACCTGGTTGTTGGGCGGCAGCGCCACAAATATGGCATACATGCTCTCAGTTCAACTTGCCGCAATGGAACTCAATGTGAGACACGGGTTTCTCACCTCATCCTTCATTTACGCCCCGGGAACGAACAGCGCTTCCCCCGCCGGATTCGCAACGGTTGCTGATATCATGGCCGAAGCAAACGCCGAACTCGGACTCCATAGTAATACCCTTTCCGACTCTCCGTACAGGAGCTACCAGGAAGCTTTGAAAAACGCCCTCGACAACGCAAACAACAATAAAAATTTCGTACAGGCCCAACCATGCGGCTTTTCCTGCCGGTAATACGGTAACAGAGGTGTAAGAAGCGAGAACCCGCCGGGCGGGAATCATATAAATTCCTGCCCGGTGTCTATTCGATCGGGTTCGAATGATTTCGAAGACAGACACCTTTCGCGCCGGAAAATCGCGAATGGGAATGAAGCCAAATCCCATCAAATCAAGCGAAGTCGATGCGAGGAATCAAGGGCAGATAAGCGGTGCGGAGGCTCTTACCTCAAAATTGGGAGCAGGCTGATTACAAATGCCCGGCGCCCAAATGCTCGCAGTTCCGACTACTCATATCAGCTCTTCAACATGTGCATACCGGATAAGCTGAGAACGAGCTTCAATTTGCAGTTTTTGGTAAATTCGGTACAGATGTTTTTTGACGGTTTCCTCTGAGATGGAGAGTTTTTCGGCAATTTCCTTATTGCGGAGTCCCAAGCCCACCAATGTTACCATTTCGAATTCACGTTCGGTCAGGCGTCTCTTTATTTCCTCTACACGTTTTTCCCGGTGCAGCATGGAGTGCAATATCTTGCCGGAGGAGCTTCTTTCAATCCATTCGCCACCGGAACACACTTTATAAAGGCAGTTGACGAGCAATTCCGGGGCCATCTCCTTCAGTACTATCCCCTTGACCCCCAGGCGAAGGCACTGAGTAGCCTCCTTTTCGTTCAACTGACCGGTCAGGACAACCACCTTTACCGGTATGCCGCATTCATGGATTTCCCTCGCAACAGCAATTCCATCTTTTCCCGGCATGCGAAGGTCCAGAATGAGAACGTCCGGCTTATACGTTCGAACGGCACCGAGGATTTCATTCCCATCCACGCACACGGCCGCAATTTCGAAATCTTCCCGGTCTTCGAGAAGATGCCTGAGGCCGTTTACAATTAGCGGATGATCATCGGCCAGGACTATCCGAATTGCCATCGGCGTCCCCCTTTTGTCGGAGCGGCAGCTCAATTTTCAAAGTTGTCCCGTAGGGTTTCGAATCCAGGACCATTGTACCGCCAAGGGAAGCGACTCTTTCCATTATCGTTGAAGGACCAAGATTTCCGGAAAGCAGTTCTGAATGGCCATAGCAACCATGGAAAGGGAAACCGCAACCGTTATCGCCGGTGACGATTTGAATCCGATCGTCTTTCAACTTCAAGTCCGCCAAGGCCTTCGAGGCACCGGAGTGCTTCGCCGAATTAATCAGACTCTCGCGAACGATAAAATAAACTTCATTTTCCAGATGCGCCGGAAGAGTCTTCCGAAACTCGTCGGTTCTAAGCTGCACGTCCACCCCCCAGTATCCTCGGATCAGTTTGCACAAATCGTTTAGCTGCACCTGCAAAGAGAAATCGGTTTGGCACAATCCCTCTTCGAAATTCCTTAATTCCCGGATCAGGTAACGCAGATGGCGCTGTTCGAAAGTCAGCAATTCGGTTATTTCGAGCAATTCTTCCCGCGTCAGCGGCGGACCGTCATTTGAAGGCCTGATTCGTTTCATTTTCAGGCCTATTCCCGTGAGGGACTGGAGCAAACCGTCATGCAGGTTCCGCGCAAGCCGAAAACGTTCTTCATTTACTGCTGCCAGTCGGAGCTGCCGGAGAAGATAGAACTGATCCATAATCATGGAAACCCTGTCGGCGATGACACGCCCAATCACCAGACTATCCGATGTAAGCCTGTGCTTATCTGCAATGAACAACCGCCCCTTCAGCAACTCCCCCCTGAGTCTCAGGCAAATGAGGGAATTCATTTTAGTTCGAGGCAGAAGTTCGTAGCTAATTGAGATCGGCTGCCGGCAATAGTCAAAACCCGCAGGGGAAGCGTATAAGGCGGTTGATTCGGGCAGTCCGGGTTTGAGGCAGAGAAAGTCCTTGTCCTTCAAAGCGTCCGGTATGATCGCGTTCCCGGAATCAGGACTTTTTCTCTCGAACTCGAATTTACCCCCGGAGTAAAAGGCCGAATTGGTCCAGGGTTCTTCGGGTTCTTCCCATACTGCAATGGCGCCGCATGCACTCATGGCTCTGCAGGCTTGCCGAAGCACCTTGCGGGTCATCCCCTCAATTTCATGAAAGTCCGCGTCAGGCCATTCGGAAAGGGCGAGGACCTGGTTCCAGAGGTGATTAAGGTACGCTGCAGCGTGGCTGAGAAGCAGCCCCATTATCATCAGGTAAATGATTCTGACGATAAAAGTGTTCAATTCGAAGGAATTGCTATGGTCGGAATATCTCGTGTATAGTCCCAGGCAGATAAATGCGATCAGGGCGATTGCCGAAGTATGAACCGCACCCCGCCATTTCCACCGTATCGTTGCACACAGCACCGCGAAAAGGAAATAGACGAAAAAAGGACTCGTCGGGCCTTCGGTAAAAAAGATGAAAATCGTGAACAACCCTATATCGACGGCATGAGTGCAAAAACCGAAAAGCTTCATGGGGTAGTTAACGCGCCAGGCGATTACTGCAAGAGCCATCGAATATACGACGTAGATGCTCATTATGAGATATGCCAGTTCGGCATATCTGCTTGGCTCGGAAGGATCCAGCCAGATTGCGAACAGTGAACAGGACGCAAGCAGAAAACGTGCGGAAGCAATCAACAACTCGGCACGAGTCTGTGGGAAAAATTGCCATTTTATGCTTTGATTCACGCTACTCTCCGGTGAAAAGGAGTTCGTAGCAGGATGGCCGTTAAGATTTTGCCGGGAGCTTGCTTGCAGCCAGATTGGTCATTCGTATAGGAGGCACTTTTCTATTACATTTACAACATTAGCTCCGGTTGGTCAAGCACTCCGCCGACCTTCATATTTAAAACCTGATGTCAAAAGAGCTTGAAAGATTTTATTGTATCATTGGTATCAGACGCACGTTTATGCTAATCTGGCATATTATGAGAAAGAAATTAAAACTCCGCAACCGAAACAGGACTGCTTTGATTGCTTCTATATTCACCCAGTCCGCTATTTTCCTGATTGTCTTCTTTTCGACCGCTGAAGTCCGAGCAGACCTGAAATCGGCCAATGCCGCTTACAAGCGCGGGGATTACATTTTTGCCTTCTTCGAATTCCGAAAACTCGCCGATCGGGGAAATCCAAAAGCTCAGTGTATGCTCGCCAACATGTACGAATCAGGCTTAGGCGTTGTCCGGGATTATACGGAGGCCTTCAAGTGGTATCTTTCCGCCGCCATGAAGGGCGACCCTATTGCTCAATTCATGGTTGCACAGATGTACTACGAGGGCAAGGGAGGTCCGAAAGATCATCGGGAAGCTGCCAAATGGTACAGGAAAGCAGCCGAGAAGGGACATATCCATGCCCAAAACAATATGGGGGTCCTCTATGAATATGGCCGGGGAGTCGGCGAAAGCAAGCCTGAGGCCTTGAAATGGTATTTGCGGGCGGCTGAACACGGTGTCGCCGAAGCTCAGTATAAAGCGGGAGTTTTTTATGCCGGCGGGATCGGCGTTTCGCAAGATCTCGTGAGAGGCTATGCGTGGCTGGATGCCGCAGCTCGAAACGGAAATTCGGAGGCGGACAGGCTGAGGGACTCAGTTGCGGGCAAAATGAATGAGGCCGAGCTTTCCCGGGCAAAAGAACTCGCCGGGAAAGTTGAAAGGAAAGCATCGAAGTGACCCGGGGCGCAGTCTTCCTTATTGCATACTCTAAATTTCCAGATTCGCCGGCCACCCAAAAACCGGGCGCGTTCGAGAGCAGATCTTTTTTCGCCCAAACTTTAATTCGCCGTCTTTCCGACCTGCTCCGCAGGGTTCTTTAAAAATGTCTCTCCGCCTGATTTACTTTTGGTAGAGAATGAGCCTCCCACCGTGCCGTTTACCTGCCCTCTTCCCTCTTCCGGCCCGGAGGACTGTATCTCCGAACGCAGGGCCGCTTCAGCCTTCTTTAAATTCTCGTTCGCCTGGGCATAATAGGTGGGCCTTAGTTCTATTGCTTTTTCGAAGGCGGACATCGCCTGTGAGTATTTGCCTTCCTGAAGATAAAAACACCCTAAATTATTGAATGCCTGGGCCTCATCCCCACCAATCCTGAATGCCTCGATGGCTTCCTGGTCCCTTCCCAGTTTGGATAAGACAATTCCCAGGTTATTTGCGGCTTTGGGATCTTTAGGACTTAACTGCAGTTCCCGGGAAAAGCATTCGACTGCCCTGTCGTATTCCCCCATGAGAGAATAGGAGATTCCAAGATTATTGTATAGGATCGGCTCATCTGGTTTGATTGCAATGGCGGCATTATACTCTTCGACCGCCTTTCCGGGCTGCTGCTCGTAGTCGTATAGAATGCCAAGAAACGTGCGCGATACCCACAGCCTGGGATCGGCTTTCACCGCCTGCTCGAAATGCCTTTTAGCTTCCGGGAAATTACGATTTTTGTAGAGCACCTGGCCCATACCCTGGTTACCCAGCGCGTTTGAGGAGTCCTTTTTGAGGATGGCCTTGAATTCGCTGCTTGCGGATTCAGTCATCTTCTTTTTGAGATATATCAGGCCCCTTTTGTAAATTACGCTCGGGTTGTCGGGCTTGGCTTCAAGGACCCTGGAGTATTCCACGAATGCCAGTTCGAGCTTTCCCTGCTGAAAATATCTGTCCCCCAGAAGCTCGAAATCGTTTTCCGTCATTTTGGGGATTTTTTTGGACGAGTTTAGTTCTTCCGGCATACTTGCCTGTTGTCTTTCGATGAGCTTTTCATATCCGCTCTTCCCGAAAACATTCGAAAACGAATTCTGCTCGCCTTTGCCGGATGCGCAGGCGCAGGCGCCAAGGCCCAGCAGGACGGCAACAGTGAATCGGAACGCCGCGGCAATGCTTTTCTTTTTCATTTGTTTTTTGACTTTTTCGGATCAGGAGTAATCAGCAAGTCCCCACAGAAATAAAGCTCTCGACTAAAGACATAATTTCGGGCACGGCTCAGCCCCACCGAGCAGCATTCAGACTATACACGAGAAGGAATCCGCCCGCAAAGGAAACGGCGAGGGGCGCAAATGCAGGACGCATATTTTCTCCCTCCGTGTCCTCTGTGCCTCTGTGGTGGTATTCTTTGGTTTGAAAGGAAAACATTTGCCATACAAGACTCTCACTTATGAATCAATGGCGTAGCAGATAATTCCAGGAAACGCCTTTGAGAGCAAATGACAGGACGCATATTTTTCCCTCCGTGTTCTCTGTGCCTCTGTGGTGGTATTTTGGTTTGAAAAGAAAAAATCCGGGAATTCAAGACTCTCACTTATGAAGCAATGCGTAGCAGATAATTCCAGGAAACGCCTTTGAGTGCAAATGCAGGACGCATATTTTTCCCTCCGTGTTCTCTGTGCCTCTGTGGTGGCATTCTCTGGTTTGAAAGGAAAACATTTGCGAATACAAGACTCTCTCTTATGAAGCAATGAGTAGCAGATAATTCCGGGAAACGCCTTTGAGTGCAAATGCAGGACGCATATTTTTCCCTCCGTGTTCTCTGTGCCTCTGTGGTGGTATTCTCTGGTTTGAAAGGAAAACATTTGCGCATACAAGACTCTCACTTATGAAGCTATGTGTAGCAGATAATTCCAGGAAACGCCTTTGAGAGCAAATGCAGGACGCATATTTTTCCCTCCGTGTTCTCTGTGCCTCTGTGGTGGCATTCTCTGGTTTGAAAAGAAAACATTTGGGAATTCGAGACTCTCACTTATGAAGCAATGCATAGCAGATAATTCCGGGAAACGCCTTTGAGAGCAAATGCAGGACGCATATTTTTCCCTCCGTGTTCTCCGTGCCTCTGTGGTGGCATTCTCTGGTTTGAAAAGAAAACATCCGGGAATTCGAGACTCTCATTTATGAATCAATGCGTGGTAAATCTGGATCGCCGCCGGTCCAAGCAGGACCACAAATATAGATGGAAAGATGAACAAAGCCATTGGAATCAGCATCTTAACGGGAAGCTTTGCCGCGATCTCTTCGGCCTTCTGCATGCGCACGCTCCTGAACGCATCGGAGTAGACCCTGAGCGACTGGGCCACACTGGTGCCGAACTGGTCCGTCTGCACTAGAAGCGTCACAAGGCTCCTTATATCGTCGATGTCGGTCCGCATGGCAAGATTTCTCATGGCGTCGCGCCTGAGCTTGCCGGCCCTTATCTCCAGCGTCATCAGCGTCAACTCTTCGCTCAGTTCCTTATTCTCCAGCCTGATCTCCTCCGCAACCCTGTTGATGGCACCGTCGAGACTGATTCCGGCCTCAACGCATATTACCAGGAGGTCCAATGCGTCGGGCAGCCCTTCCTGAATTTTTTGCTTCCTGGTCGAAATCCGGTTCCTGAGCCAGAGATCCGGCAAGTAAAAACCGACTGCGACAAGTATGATGCTGATCACCAAAATGTTTGTGGGGCTGAGAACCGGCCAGAAAAACGGCCTCACGCTCAAAAAAACACCGCCGAAACCGAGCCCCAGAAGACACTTGAGGCCCCAGAAGACGGCAAGCATGTTCTTCCTTCGAATACCTGCCCGCAGAAAATCCAGGGTCCTGCGCTTCACTTCATCGGCGGCATCGGGCTTAACGCGGTCGCCGACAGCGCCGAGAACTTTTGTAACGGGGTCGACGGTGGTTTCGCCCATCTGAAGAAGGGCATCGGACGATCCGGTCCCCCGGTGCTCCTGCCTGATCTTGCTGATAACCCGCGACCGGCTGCGCCGATTGCGGAGATGGTTATAGACTCCCAGGAACAGAAGCAGAAAAGAAAAGAAAAGCAGAGCCGATGCAGTAAGGGGCAGGTTACTTGAGTCCATCATATCGAAAATAATCCCGAATCATGCATTCATATTCAAGCCTTGGGCCGACCGGATTCATACCCTGATGCGGACCATTTTTCTAAGTACGATAACTCCGCAGATCATCAGAACCACCGCAACCCCCACCATGGTTCTGCCAAAAGCGTCCTCGTTCAAAGTCAAAATGAATTTCGGGTTCAAAAAATAGACAACAACCGCCATGAGAATTGGGAGAACGCACAGCACAATTGCCGAAAACTTTCCTTCGGCGGCAAGCGTTTTGACACGCCCGTGAAACTTGAACCTTTCGCGGATAAGGCCGCCGAGATTATCTATTATCTCGGCCAGATTGCCTCCCGTATCCCTCTGAATGAGGACCGCCACGATGAAATACCTGAGGTCGGGACAACTTACCCGTGCGGCAAGATTTTTCAAGGCATCAGGTATGCTCACTCCAAAGTTGATCTCATCCAGGGTGCGCTGGAATTCCGTGCCCAGGGGATCGTCGAACTCCTCGGCAACCATTTTGAGGCCTCCCGAGAATGCATGACCGGCCCGCAGCGTCCGGGCAATCAGTTCCAGTGCGTCCGGCAGTTGCCTCTCGAATTTTTCCATCCTCTTAATCTTGAAAATACGGAGATAGAGGAACGGCAAATACCCGAAAAGCAGCATAAAGGCCAAGCGGATGAGCAGGACCCTGGAGACGATCGAACCCGTAAAATATCCGATCGCCATCAGCGCAAAAGAGAACAGGAGCGCTTTTTGCGGAGAGATATTCACATTCGACTGGCCGATCAGATCTACCAGTTGTTTTAAACCGGGAATGCCGCGCATCCATGCCGCCTTGCCAAGGCGGTCTTTGCGCATTATATCCACAGTACCCTCGCCGGTTTCAGACCGAAGCGCCTTCAGCCGCCTTTCCAGGCGCTTTGCTTCCGGGTCCCGTGCTTTCGAGACACTGTGGTATATCAACTCTATTATGAACAAAAACAACACAAAAATGATAACCGGAACAATGAAATCCATTCGCTGCCCTTTAATTCGGCCCCAGCACCGCCGGGATGTGGCTCGATGACACCGACCGCCCCATTGCGCCGGCACAGGTTCCCAAATCCGGTCTAACAGCCCATTTCGGGAATATGACCGGATAGCCTGCCTCCCGGCATTCAAGTATTACATCGACCTCGGATTAAAAACACCCGGCGGAGTCTGAATCCCCAGCACGTTGAATTTTTCGACAAAACGCGGTCTGATTCCGCAGGCCTTGAACTTTCCCCTGATCTTTCCGTCTGCATCGATGCCTGTCTGCTCAAAAGTGAATATTTCCTGGAGGGTCACCATATTGCCCTCCATCCCGGTAATTTCCTGGATACTGATCACCTTCCGCGTGCCGTCCGACAGGCGGGAAAGCTGGATAATCACATTCAGGGCCGAACTGATGAATCTTTTCATGAATTCGTTTGGAATATCCAGCCCCGTCATGGCTACCATGCTTTCGAGACGCATGAGCGCATCACGGGGGGTGTTTGCATGAATTGTAGTAAGAGAGCCTTCGTGGCCGGTATTCATCGCCTGGAGCATATCGAACGCTTCCTGCCCCCTGACTTCGCCGATTATTATCCTGTCCGGACGCATTCGAAGACTGTTCTTGACGAGGTCCCGCTGGGTCACCTCCCCCGTTCCCTCTATGTTCGGAGGCCTCGTTTCAAGACGGACGCAATGGTCCTGTTTCAACTGCAGCTCGGCGGCATCTTCTATCGTGATTATCCGCTCGCTGTTGGGAATGAACCGGGAGAGCACATTGAGGAAGGTAGTCTTGCCGGTACCCGTGCCCCCGGAAATCAGGACATTGAGTTTTGCCTGAACTATCCCTTTCAGCACCTCACCGATTTCCGGCGTGAGGGTATTCAACGTTATAAGGTCGGTCAGTTCGAGCGGATCCCTTGCAAAACGTCGAATCGACAATACCGGACCGTCCAGGGCAAGCGGAGGAATGATTGCGTTGACACGGGACCCGTCCGCCAGTCTCGCGTCGACCATCGGCGAGGACTTATCGATCCTCCTTCCGACGGCGGAGACGATCTTGTCGATGATCTTTTTCAAATGGACATCATCTTTGAACCGGGCTTCCGTGGGTTCGAGCTTTCCGAAGCGCTCCACGTAAATCTGGTGATAATTGTTTACCAGTATGTCCGACACCGTCGGGTCCTGGAGGAACGGTTCGAGCGGCCCCAGGCCGAAGACCTCGTCCTGTATTTCCCGAAATAGTCTTTCCCGCTCGCTCAGGTTGAGAGGAATTCGATTCTCATCGTCCTGAAGAATCTGTTCGACAAGTTTTCTGATCTGCGGCGCAAGCGTGTACTGATCGCAGGTATCCAGCAGGGAAAGGTCCATCAGGTCGATCAGGCGGTCGTGGATCCTGGTCTTCAGCTCATAATACTCGTTTGGAACGAGCGTCCTTTTCCTTGCCTTGGAGGCCAGCAGTTCCTCTACCGCCCGGGTGGGTTCGGTAATGCCGGCCTGTCGGCCGTTGCTCTTCTGATAAGATTTCATTATGCCGAACATGTGTCACCTCACCTCGGCCCCTTTTTTCAAAAGAAGCCCGCACAGTCCATCATTTCCGGAGGGTATCAACCCTCGCAGCGGCCAAAGGCCGCGGATGCCGTCCAGATTATCTCCCCAGCAGCCGCCCCAATACGGATGGCCCCTTCTTTTTGTCCCGCTCTCCTTCCACAAATGTCTCCGCAAGCTCCCTGATGCTTTTGGCGACAGCCGTTTTCGACCCTATTTCCGACAATACCCTTCCCTGGTTGATTGCGGACATGGTCAGTTTGTAGTCGTTGGGGACGGTCCTGAAAATCTTCTTCCCGATGCTTTTCTCGGCGTCCTTCAAAGAGACATCCGAGTTCTTCATAAACCGGTTGATAACGATTTTTACGGCGTCTTCCGTCGGGTACCCCAAATCATAAAAAAGCTTCACCATCCTGGAAACGTTGGTAAGGCACGGCAGGCTCAAAATGGCGACCAGAAGGACCGTGTCCGCCATTTCGAGGATTTTCATGGACAGATCGTCCGTTATATGCCCGGTATCGACGACTATGAAGTCAAAAACCGACTTCATGAGCTTGAGAAGGCGCTCGACGATATCCTCCGTCACCACGACATTACCGCGCAGGCTGGTTGGCGAGGGCAGCACGAAAACACCGGTCTCATGCTTGTGGAGAACGCTCATAAGGAAAGTGTCGTCAAGCCTTGCAATATTCCTAGCAATCTCCCCCCAATGGTACGCAGGCTCAAAGTCAAGGAACAGCGGGATTTCCCCGAAAAGCAGGTTCAAGTCGATCAGTGCAACTGTTTTGTCTTTGCATTCCGAGGCAAGTGTTGCGGCAAGATTGACGGCGATCGTCGTATTCCCTACTCCGCCTTTACTCCCTATGACATCGATTACTTTGCCGTTCCTGGAAGGGCGGGTTTCTCTTCTGAGTTTTTCCCGCCTTTCCTTGAACCTGTCGAGGGCCTGCACAACTTCCTCCTCCTGCAGAGGTTGAGGGAGGAATTCCCTGGCGCCCGAGCGCAGCGCCTGAACCAGGACGGACTGGTCTGAACTTGCTGAAGTCAGGAAGACTTCATCGGCGCTGCCCTCCTCAATAAGGGAGCGAACGCGCTTAAAACCGTCGGCCGGCGAATCACCCAGGTCGAGTATGTAAATATCCGCAGGATAGGCGTCAGCTTCGCTGAGTACCCTGTAACCGTCTACGTCCTGCAAAATATTTGCAAGTTCCCGCATTAGACCGGAATTGTCGGCCAGTATCCTGATATTGATAATTCTCTGTTGCATAAAGCCTCTAAGTGTTGCCTCTTAAGTGCCGGGACCTTTATCGACCAGACCGGGCAGGCTTCCATAGGTACCATAAGACTTGCACCCGCCCCTCTCGTCCGGCACAACCATATTGCAATTTACTTTCGCGGTTATCGTTTTGGCAGAAGGATTGACCGACAAAATTTCAACCGTCCCAAACCCGATAACCGTCATTCCGCCCCCCGGGCTGCAATCTCCATGGTAAATGGGCGTATCCGTATGCCAGGATTCGCTCCCGTCCGGATTGCGTTCCTTCATGCAGTCGTACAGATTCTTCATGCACGGGTAAGCATTCTGGATGTCCCCGTTGCTGAAATTCAGCTTATCGCCCACGTTAACCGCCGGGCTTGTATATGGACTCAAGGCTTTTTGAGCTTGTTGAGCATTTTCCCAGCAGGAAGCATCACTTTGAGTCTGACCGTATTCCCGGTGACAACTTGCCCCGTTTTGAATCTGTTTATCGATCATGCCCTGCAGGATTTCATTCAAATTACTGGAGTTGGCTCCCATAAAAAACATCTGCCATCCGGCGCAACTCGTATCACCTGTCGGATTTCCATAAAACTGGATGGGGGTTTCATACGTACCGGAATTACAGTATTCAGCCATATCTGAAATGCCAAAAGGGGGCAATTCTCCAGGTTGTGCTCTACACTGCCCCGTCAGGGCAGCCGTAGCGGTTGCAGCGACCGGAACGTTCGCCACATTGTCGCTCGCCCCGACCAGGGTAAAGATTTTCGCAAAGAATACCGTGATGGGGCTGTTGGCCTGGCCATCTCTTCTCGTGGTGACCCTTACGGCGTTTGGAGGTGTCACATCAGGTGTAAAAATCCCGAGTCCCGTATCGGAATTCACCTGCCACCGCCCGATCTTGACATCACCGGTCAAGATCGACACCGTCTTTCCTGCCGCCCCGTTCTTGTTTCCAATGCCAACTGCAATCTGTTTTATGGCATCGCTGTCCCCGGCCCAGTCATGCGTATGGTCATACCCGATTTGTTCATATATACTGCTGATTTTTCTTGTCGCCGCCAGGGCAGCCGCATCAGCCACATTCTGAAGTTCGTTTCGGGTCACCGCCACGTAGCCGACATCTACCGCCAGCGAAGCCATACCGATCAGGACAACCAGGGAAATGGCAACAATGAGCAGCACCGCGCCGCGCTCATTATTGAACAAGGCCCATCGAGAAACTCGGTCATAAAGTTTCTGCTTTGCCATGAAGCCCTCCCGATTATTCGCAGGTCATTGTCGCGGATTTTGTAAGGGTGAGAGTTCCGTCAAACGATCCGCCCAACAGGCTATCAAGTTTGGGAAACACAAGAAAGCCGTATATATACGTAACCTCGACTTTCAAATATTCCGGGTTGTCCGGCCACTGAGACATCGCAGTACATGCATTTCCAATAGTGCCATCAGCTTTGATGCAGGCTACTGTGGTTTTAGGCGCACTTGTAGCCTTTAAGCTCACGAGACGATTCGCGCAATAGTTGTTTACGTGCGTGGTAATGGCACCCTCATTGTACCTGGGATTTTTCGAGACGATTCCGTAGCGCGCCCCTTCACGTGCAGCGTTTGTAAGCACCTGCATGTCGTAAAAAATGCAGCCGAATTCGATCATTCCGAATATCAACAGCAGGAGTAATGGCAGGATGATTGCAAATTCCACCATCGAGGCTCCGCGACTTTCGACCAGGATATGCCCTTTATAGAGCTTCTCTAAATCTCGAAACATTGTTCTGCCGCTTTCTCCCATGGGGCAAGACAACGGAACGCAAAATAAGTTCACTTTGAGAAAAAATATCACGTTAGAAGTGAATTCAGCACTTTTCGCAGACAACAGCCTTAGAAAATACCGGGCGCGAGAGATGAACCCTCATCTTCTCGAAATGAACTTATGGAAGTCTGATATATCGAACAATTTAAAAAAATAAAATTTCTTTTACTCCCTGCACATCCCTTTCATTATCATAATCGGCTCAGATTGCAAAATACTTAAAGTATGTAAATATTTCTTCTTTGCTTCTCAAGAAAACGAATAGACCTTCGGCGCCCCTGAGCCGATCGGCAATCATGGGCGGCGGGACCTGCCAAACCACTCCGCTGTTTTACTTGGAGCCTCCCGGAGACGCGCCTATCACCGGTACGAATCCCATTCCGGCGCCTCCGCTCCCACCTGTCTGCTTGCTGAAGCTTTCGACGTATTTCTTATAGCCGGCCTCGGCCGCTCCCGCATCCATGCCCGCCACAGGCTGGAGGTTCGAACCTGCATCGGGATTGAGGATCTGGGCGTCGCGCGCCGCTTTGAAAGACTCCCCGAAGGTGTCCCTGCGGCAATCACCATAAAAGTAAGGTCCATAGGAACCATCACCCGCCCTTGCGGAAGAACAGAGAAGCAGCAGGGCAAAAGGAACTGCCAGGAGAAACTTAACTGTCATTTTACCTCCTCCAAACTGCACAGGCTCTCGCCACTGGCGATTGCCGAATACTGAAGCACAAAACCTTCCGGACTCACAGAACTCACAGTCCCGGAACCGCATGTCCGAATTCACCGTCGAAGCCGCTCTTCCGGGCAGGCGCCAGCGGAGAGGCGGGCGGCGCTACGGCCCTGCCTTTGATAAGCCCCATCAGATAAAATTCGCAGTCGTTGGGGTCGATATAATCGTCCGTCGGGAGTTTTGTCCTGGCCATATTAAGCGGTTTCACCAGGTGAGGCGTCACGATGATCACCAGTTCGGTCTCGTTTCTCTGGTACGACGTACTTCTGAAAAGCGGGCCCAGCACCGGCAGTTCACCCAGAAGAGGAAATTTCGAAATGGTGTCCCGTATGGTGTCCTGGAGAAGCCCTGCAACGGCAAAGCTCTGGCCGTCGCCAAGCTCGACCATTGTCGAAACCCTGCGGGTGGTCAGGCCGGGAACTGCGATCCCCTGGATCGTCACTAAGGTCGTATAATCAAGCTGTGAGACCTCGGGGTTGACCCTCATGCTGATTTTCCCGTCTGCCAGGATGGTCGGCGTAAAAGCCAGCTGGACGCCGAATTGCTTGTATTCGATCGCGACCGTGCCGAGCCCCTGCGGAACGGGTATCGGGAACTCACCCCCTGCAAGGAATTTTGCCTCCTGGCCGCTCTGCGTAATCAGGGTGGGTTCGGCGAGAATTCTTATGAGCCCTTCTTCCTTGAGCGCATCCAGGAACTGGGTCCAGGTGGTATCCCCGGCGGCAATATGGAAGAATGAATTCAGGGCGTTTGAGAAATTAAGAGTTACGGACCCCTGGGTGCCGCTTCCGACGAAATCTTTTACGGAAACGAGATTGCCGACCAGGCTCCCGCCGATGCTCCCGTTGTTATTCACGACGAAATTGCTGCCCAGGTGACGAACGAGGCTTCGCGTCATCTCCGCCACCCTGACTTCCAGCATTACCTGCTGAACGCCTGAGACCTGGAGGAGATTTATTATCTTCTGGTCTTTGCCGGTGGCGTAAGCCTCGGCGATCGAAACGGCGCGGGCCTGGCTGGAAGCGTTCGAGACCGTGCCGGAAAGCGTCAGAGCTTCATTGGATGCGTTTACGCGGATGCCGCTTTCCTCCGGGAGTATCTGCTGGAGCTGGGCCTTTAGCCGGGAGGTTTCCGGGGCCACCTCAATATCGTAGACGGCGGAAATCTTGTCCTCCCCCTTCCAGAGAGTCATGTTCGTGACCCCGGGGTGTTTTCCTGTAATGTAGATCTGGTTTGGCGAGAGCAGGAGATAATCGGCAATCCCTTCGGATGCGACGGATACGCGCGTAACCGGTTCCGGGCTTTTGACAATTACCGATTTCCCGACGTCTACATTGATCCTCCTTGCGGAACGGTCCACCACCAGTGCCGGACCCGCCCCGAGGCACTCATTGGCCAAAAGAAACGTTATGGCCGCCAAAAACAGGAAAACGGCCCCCCTCCCCCTCGTAAGACGAGCCCCCTTGCGCATTTCCGCCTCCTCCTCATTACGCCGGCGCACCGCGGTTCTTCAAAGCAGCCCCTTTTCAGCTCCGCAACGGGCCTGTCGATATTTAAAATGCCTGCTTGCTCACCTTTACACCCCTTATGGTCTGCACTTCAAAGGCGCGCCTAGGTTCCTCCCGGACTTCGGCGGACTTAACGACCGGTTCCTTTACCAGTTGCATGCGCGGCCTGTAGGAATCCAGCGCCCCCGGCACGGTCGCCCCCATCGTGAGAACGACTTCCTTGTCCATTACGTTTCTCAGGGCGAAGTGCAGCTTCCCCTGCGTTGCTGAAAGAGAGAGCCTTTCGGCCTCTTCCGGGGTTACTTCGAGCGTAAAAACGTCAACCGGCGCAGGTTTGCCGTCGGCCGAATTCTGAATCTGGGTCCCGGTGGCAAGTACAGGAATATCTTCCAGGACGACCTTGGTAATATGTTCCTGCTCGTTTTGAGGATTTTTGAGGGTGCAGAGCACATCCACGCGGTTACCCGGCTGAATGAAGCCCGCAAGGCCGATCACCTTGTCGCCAGCAACGGCAATGGCGCGCTTCCCGTGGGTAACCACCGCGCAAACGCCCCCGGTGGTGATGCTGGCGGGAGCCAGTTTGGATTCCAGGATTGCCTCGTTGAGTTTGACCGGGGCGATCAGCACCCGCCCCTGAAGGGCAGCCGCATCGGAGAAATGGTCGGGGGGGAGAGCGCTTTTGGGAAATGAGACGGTTTTTATCATCTCGCCCGTCAGCTTGGTGCCCCAGGGAAGATCGGTTGCCGCCAGGGCGACCTTCTCGCTGTCCTCCTTCACGATATTTTGCACCGGCGGCGCCGCTTTGCTCTGTACCCACCGATATATTGCGGATGTTGCAACCAGCGCCAGGACGATTGCCAGGACAATTGGCAGGACCGTCTTGATTCTTCCCATGGCTCACCTTTCGTTGCAATATTTACAGATCAAAACCGTGATAAAAATGCGAACCAGGATGGATACCCCATATAGTCAACGAGCATATATCCCATCGTTCCCACCGCTATTGCAACCCCATAACAAAGCTTGGCTTTCTTTTCAACTTCAGCGGGAGGGATATAGCCAACCTGCCCCGTATAGAGCAGAGTTTTGCCCATTGTAAAGAATCTTTTAAGAAACACTACACGATGAGCCCGGTTAAATGCAAGAATAAAAAATGCGTATATTCCGCCTGCAACCGCTGAAAATAGAAAAGATTTAAAAGCTCCGGCGGGACCAAGGACGGCGCCTATCGCGCCCATGAGCTTCACGTCTCCGGCACCCATCTTTCCGGCAAGGTGCATTGGAATGAGGGCCACGATGCCGACTAGAATGCCCGCAAAACATATTACTGCACCGTGAAGCCCATCGGATACAGAATGCAGAAGAAGAGCCAGCATTATTGCCGGAAATGTAAGATAATTTGGAATTTTATACCATAGAATGTCCGTTACACTGGCGACAAAAAGCAGTACAGCTAGTACACAAATGAGAACAATGTTAGTCGATTCAAAAACCATCTGTCTCCATCTGGAAATGCTTGTTCCTGAGTCATGCAGATTGTAGCAATTAAAAGCATTCAAAACGAAATGATTAAGACCCCAGGAATTTGCAGGTTTACCTAGGGTCTCAGCCATTTCGAGTTCCAGATCATCACAACGGAGTGGAGTTTTTAAGGAGCAGGTGCAGCCGGGATCTTACCTGCCACAGTGGTAAACAGATCAGCTATTTTCGTTCCCAGAGGGCCCAACGTCGCCACGACAGCAACCGCTATCAATGCAACCACAAGCCCATATTCAACCATCGTTGCGCCTTCTTCGTCTTTCAGAAATCTCTTGATCATTTCTTTCATGGTGGTTTCTCCCGTTGATTGGTTTGTTTAGGACGTTTCATCACAATCACTTGCTTCCAATGTATTTCAACATCCATGCCAATAGCCAATCAGATGCAAAAAAACTCTTCAGCAATCGAGAAACCCCAGTCACCTTATATATGACCTTCGCTAATTGAGGACTATGTTCATTTCTTCAATACTTAATTCTACTTTTAGTAGACTTGCATTTTCGGAAAAAGTAGCCAAACCAGGACCGATATGGAATCTGTGATTCGCCAGGAATTTGCCAATCCATGTCCAATTCTACCCGCAGTAGATTTTAACTGTTGAGTCCAGAATTTTTTCAATTCCATGTTTCCGGATTTTTTTCCATAAGTTTTTCGGATTCAGCCCAAGTGTCCTGGCAGCATCGCACTGCTTTCCGCCCGACCTCCGGAGTGCCTCGACTATGAGGTTTTTTTCCACTTCTTCCAAAGTCTCTCCGAGAGAAATAGCCTCCCTTGTTGCGGACGACTCGGAATTGCCATTATTCGAAGCCGAGGTCTTCATGAAAGCCGCTCTCACTTCTTCACCTGTAAGCACCTTCCCGGCCGCAAGAATCGAGACCCGCTCAAGAAAGTTGCAAAGCTCCCTGATATTGCCCGGCCAGTCGTGATCGAATAGAAGCTCCATTCCCTCCCTGGATATACCTGTGATACAAGTTCCGATTTTGGTGTTGATCTTTTGAATGAAATGTTGAACCAGCAGTGGCAGATCGTCTTTTCTCTCCCGGAGCGGCGGCAGGTGCACAGACCCCACATTAAGCCGATAATACAGGTCTTCCCTGAACAGCTTGTCTTTTATGAGAGATGTCAGTTCCTGGTTGGTTGCCGCAATTATGCGGACGTCAACCGTGATGCTGTTCTTTCCCCCCAAGCGCTCGAACTGCTTCTGCTCCACTAATCTCAAAAGCTTGGCCTGCAGGCCGAAAGGCATTTCCCCGATCTCGTCCATGAGGATGGTTCCGCCGTTTGCCTGTTCGAACCTTCCCTGCCTCTGCGTGAGCGCGCCGGTAAAGGCGCCCTTCTCATGGCCGCAAAGTTCGCTTTCGAGCAACGATTCGGGGATCGCGGCGCAATTGATCTTCACGAATGGTTTCGCCGCCCGGCCGCTAAGGGAATGAACGACGTCGGCCACCAGTTCCTTTCCGGTACCGCTTTCGCCGGTAATGAGCACGGTCGTATCGAGGGGCGCCAGCCGCCGGATCATCTCCTTGAGGCGCTTGATGGGCTCGCTTTCCCCTATTATTCGCCGCGTCGCGTCGTTCCCATTCCCGTTCCCGTTTGAAGGGGCATTCAGTTTGGCGATTTCCGCATGGAGCTTCTGCTTTTCCAGGGCACGCTTTATGACGATATCCATTTCCTTGAGGGAAAACGGTTTCGTGAAGTAGTCGTAAGCCCCGCTGTTTACAGCCTCAATGGCGGTATCCCTAGAGCCGTGGGCCGTCATGATGATGATTCCGCCCGAATAGCCCGTCCTGTTTATCCGCGAAATTGCTTCCAGCCCGGAAATTCCCGGCAGTTTCACGTCGAGCAGGATGAGATCGCAGGGATTTTGCCTGAGCTTTTCCAGGGCCTCTTCGGCCGAGAACGCCCCGTCTTCTTCATACCCCCTGTTCCTCAGGACCTCCCGAAGGGCGGCATGCATCCCAGGATCGTCGTCCACGACAAGGATTCTCTCACTCATAGCACCTTCAACTCCAGCTTCCATCGCCCGAAAGATCGCAGAAATGAAACTTTTCGGGCAAAATCACCTGGAAGGTCGTACCTCTCCCCGGCTCGCTGTCCACTTCTATCAGGCCCCCGTGAGCCGCAAAAATATTGTGCGCGGTGGCAAGGCCAAGCCCAGTCCCATCTGCTTTGGTGGTGAAGAAGGGTTCGAAAAGCCTTTTTTTATCCTCCGGGGAGATGCCGCTCCCGCCGTCCGCAATGCTGACACGCACCGTCTTTCCATTTTCGTCGGGATCGTCCGCCGGACCCGCGCTAACCGCTATCCAGCCCTTTTCTCCGCAGGCCTCGAAAGAGTTGATAAGGAGGTTCAGAAAAGCCTGGGAAAGCTTTTCGGGGTCACCGCGGATCTCGGGGATCCCGGGTTTGTAATCTTCATCCACATTCAGCGGTTTTCCGGAAAATTTGTATTTCGCAAGCGCAACGGTCCTGGAGAGGAGTTCTCGAAGGTCTACATTCTTCACCGTCGTTACGGAATCCCTCGAAAAGGCAAGCGTATCCTCGACCATCCGATCGAGTCTTTGGATCTGTTCGAGAATTTTCTCCGTGTACCCGGCCCTCGCGTCTTCCCTGGGCAGGTTTTCCCGAATCAGTTCGGTAAACGTGCGTATCGCGCCAAGCGGGTTTCGGACCTCATGAGCAATGGTCGACGCCATACTGCCCACTGCCGCAAGCTGCTCGATTTTTCGGATCTGGTTCCTTATCGCAGTCATGCCCGCCTGGTCCTTTATCGTAATCGAGACCTCGGTCATCAAACGCCGATCGCGCCGCACGGGATGGGCGCTCGCCCAGAACCTCCTGCTCTCGTTCCCGTGGATCGACAAGGCAACCGCTCTGAGATGCACGGTTTCCCCCGCAAGCGCCTCCTCGATAAGGGAGTAAAAGCCTCGACTGACGGGCGTTTCGGGGATAAAGTCCCGGAGGTTTTTCCCCGCGCTCACGTCCGGGCTCACGCCCAGCAGCCTGCCTGCCGTGGTATTCAGCCTTTTTATCGAGAGGTCGAAATTTATCACTATGACCGCTTCCGGAAGGTTGTCTATGATGTAGCTGTCGTCTACGAACCTGCTCAGCGTTACGCTCGCCTGATCGAGCATTATTCCCAGCGCGCCGATTTCACTCGTTGCCTCGAAATCCGGTTTCAGCGAAGGCTCCCGCCGGATGGCCCCTTCGATTTTCAGCGCAAAACTGTTGAGATGCCGGCTTATGTACAGGGCTGCCAGGAGATTTCCGACAAAGGCCAGGCCCGTCATGAGGAGAATCGAGAAGGTTATCGCCTGCCCCAGGCCGGCCTCATCCAGGTGCCGGGTGACCAGAAATTTCGGGAAAACAAAAGCAACCAATCCGGCCGAAATAATCATGAATAGCGAGAGAAGCGCCGGCAAGGCCACCACCAGCCGAAGGCGCAACCTCGCTCGTATCTTCTGTGTCGGGCTCATGCGGAAACCTCGAAGGAGGTCACGGATGAAAACAGGCAATTCGGTCATTTGGAATTCTCACAGAAGTCTAATCGGCAATTGGCATCGTTTAAATGAAGATTTTTGTTCTATACGTATTAGTTATGATAATTTACACAAGCTTACAAAGAAGTCAATAATTTATAAATACCTTCACAAATATCGTAATAATCGAGAATTATTAGCCTCACCAGGATAAGCCCATATAGATAATACCTTTACTCGCAAAATCAATGGCCTGAATCAGATTGAATTCGGGTTATTTTTCATGAGTGAATCGTTTGCTAAATGAATAGAGTATTCTTGTATGTGTGCTTAGCTCAAACTGGAGAATAATTATTATAAATCAAACATCGTAATTTAGACCGCTTCGTATCCATTTCGATAAGGACAATTTCGATCCATCCATATCTCCGGATCCCAATTACGCGGAAAGATGCAGACAATGGTACCTGCAGTCTATGGCGCCTCGGCGTCCTGCCTCCCTATGTCGAAGGATGACGTCATTTCTATTAATACTATAATAATATATAAATACCTTTATTATGAGGAGTGACTTTTCCGTTTTGGCCCGATAAGTCAAACAAAACTTATTGAAATGAAAAAGATACACCCGGCATAAAAAAAACGGGGATTTGATTCCGGAATAGATCTGACCGCCTGAATGCGAAGGGGGCTTTAAAAAACGTGCTTGACATAGCCGAAGGAATCCATTTACTTTGCAAGCAGTCGTTAACAGAAGGAAAAATCAGTGCAAAACGATGAGTTCAAAGACTACTATGAAATTATGGAGTTGAACCCCAACGCCGTGCAGCAGACGATAGAGAAGGTTTTTCGCCTGCTCGCAAAGCGTTATCATCCCGACAATCTCCATACCGGCGACACCGAACGGTTCAGCCTGCTGACGGAAGCATACCAGGTCCTGAGCGATCCCGCTAAACGCGCTGCATACGACGCAGGGTACGACAACGTCCGTTCCCTCAAATCCAAAATCCGAACTCAAGTTTTTGAAGCGGGGCACATCAGCGACGACAAGCAAATCCGCCACGGCATCCTCAGCATTCTTTACCTCGCACGGAGGCGCAATGCCCGGAATCCGGGGGTCGGGATCGTTTATCTCGAACAGGTCCTGGAGTGCCTCGAAGAGCAAATTGAGTTCCACCTCTGGTATCTCAAGGAAAAAGGCTGGATTCAGCGCACCGACACCGGAATGTTTGCAATTACGGCAGGCGGTGTCGACGCGGTGGAGGAGCAAGACCTGCTCCTGAGAAAAGACCGGTTGCTGGAAGGGCCGGCAACTCTTCCCGGGGATGGAGAAAGCGCAGGAACAGTAGATTCCGATTCACAGCATTTGATCGAGACCGGATCGCCAAGAAATTGAAACCTTTCCGGCCACTGCCGTGGACCGCCCCCGCACCTCCATTTCCGTCAGGATAGTCGGCCGGCGGAGTGTCACCGCCAAAAGACGTGCCCCCTTTTTCAAAATTGTTTACTGTAGATGCCGAAAACGTGAATGAGCCGGGAAACCTTATGGCAGACTTAGGCGACACGAATTCACAATCCCCAAGGTTTCGTTATTTTCCACAGAAACCGATGAGTTTGCAGGAGCTGGAAATTCCCGAATCGGTCGTGGCCGATATTCTTCTGCGGCGCGTGCACAGGGATGGAATCAGCAGCCTTCAATCACTCAGCCAATCCTTGAAGCTCTCATTTTCCATTGTAAGCGGGGTATTCCAAAAACTTCGATCCCAACAGCTTTTCGACATCTCGGGACTCGAAGGCAACAACTACTTTTTTTCACTCACCAACGCAGGCAGAGAACTTGCCGAAAACCGGCTTCGCCTTTCCCGGTACTCGGGTCCCGCCCCCGTTTCACTTGAGGCTTACTCCTCCGCGGTAAAAGCCCAGGCAGGGCAACTCCAGATCAATGGCACAAAACTTCGGAAAGCGCTTTTCGACCTGGTCCTACCCGATCGTTTTCTGGACCAACTCGGGCCCGCTCTCGTTTCACAAAATTCCGTCTTTCTCTACGGTCCTACCGGGAACGGAAAGACGAGCGTGGCAATCAGGATACCCAGAGTATACAACGACCTTGTTTTTATTCCTTACGCCGTCGAATACGACGGGCAGATCATCCTCATCCACGACCCGTCCGTGCACAGGGAAATCGAGGTACGCGCCGCAAATCTCGATCCCCGCTGGGTGTTGTGCGAACGTCCCTGTATCGCTGTAGGAGGCGAACTGGATTTGAGCATGCTGGAGTTGCGCTACGACGATACCTCCGGCACCTATGTGGCCCCGCCCCAGATGAAGGCAAATAATGGAGTCTTCATTATCGATGACTTCGGCCGCCAGATGATAACGCCGCAGCACCTTTTGAACCGCTGGATAATCCCCCTTGACCGTAATATCGATTACCTGACCCTGAGCCACGGCAGGAAGTTCCAGACACCTTTTAAAATAATGGTCGTTTTCGCAACAAATATGCAACCCCGGGAACTCGGAGACGAGGCTTTTCTCAGACGCATTCGCAATAAAGTCTATGTAGGGGCGGTGGAAGACGGCGATTTCGATGGAATCTTTCGCCGGCTCCTGAGCGAACGAAAGCTCCCTTTCGATCCGGATATCTTTGAAACCCTGAGATCGCTTTGCCGTGAGAACTCGCGCAGGGAAGATCTCAGCGCATGCTACCCTATCGACATCCTGAATATCGTTATTTCCATCAGCAAATACGAAGAGCAACCGGTTCAGATCAACCGTGAAATTCTCAAACGCGCAGCCTCAATCTATTTTTCACGAACTTAAGAGGCGGCGAGATCGGTCGGTCAGGTGCCCGGTTCCGGAAATCCCGGTTCCAAAGCGCCCTTCCCGGCCTGCTTTCACCAGATTCGCTAGGGTAAGCGTATTGCCGCAGTATTGTTGGATTCATTCGATTCGTTGACTGAATTCCCCGAGTCGATTACCGCCATAATGTATTGCCCGCCGGCTCCCGAAAGAGAGAAAGTGGGATTCAATGTAATCGACTGCCCGGCTGCAACGCCTTGACACGAACTTGTGCCGATCAGCCGTGACGGTACTTTGCCGTCGCTCGATAGATAGAAACTCGTCTGGAAAGCGGAGCTTGTCTGAGCGCCCGGATTGGAAATCCTCAGAGCCCCCTGGACCTTGTTCTTGTTCTGAACCGCGATCGAAACCCAGTTTCCGACAAGGTCCGAACCTGTCCTGTTTTGAACCGAGACGACGCAGCTATCGCTTGAACTGAGCCCGGAAGCGTCCGTAATGCTCAAGTCGAATACGAGGTCGCCGCTCCCGGCAGGCTGATAAGGAGCTGAAAAGACCGCCTTCGGGGCAGCAGGGTCCGAAAATGACACCGGCGTTCCGCTCAACTGCTTCCATCTATATGAGGCAATCGGGAAACCGGCCGCCAAGGAACCCGAACCATCCAGTTCGACATTATCCGAGCTATAGACGGTCTTGTCCGCTCCCGCATTTGCAACCGGAGGTTGGGCGAAATCCGCCACGTTCACGATACATCGATCGGTTGATTTCAATCCGTAGTGGTCAGCTACCGTCAGTTCGAATATGAGAGTCAAATCAGGAGATTCTACAACCGGAGCAACGATTGTAGCCTGGGCCATGTTGGCATTGGTTATGTTCACGACCGGTCCTGCCGTTTGCTGCCAGCTCCAGGAGGCTATGCCGTCATCCGGGTCGGCAGATTCCGAACCGTCCAGCGTAACAATCGTATACGGCGCCGCAACCTGATTCGGACCGGCAACCGCAACGGGAGGCTTATCCGTTCCACATACATTGATGTTACAGCCGTCGCTCGAAGAAAACCCATCCCTGTTCACTACATTGAGTTTGAATGTCAATGCCGTGCCGGAGGTCACCGTCGGAGCCCGGAACGTACAAATCGCCGATGAAGAATTTGAAAGCGTAACGGAGGGTCCGCCGGTCTGCACCCAGGCATATGAGCTTATGCCGCCGGTCGAATCGGTCGAATTGGTGCCGTTCAGCGTAACTGTAGCCGCGCTTTTCACGGCCTGGTCCGGTCCGGCGTCGGCTATCGGGAGTTCCTGAGGAGCAAAGCAGGCCGTGATCGTGTGATTTTGAGAAACATTCGAGAAGCTGTAGCCGGAAGTTGCCCCAACCGGGTTGCCGTCAACCATTACGTTTGAAATTTTGTAATTCGCGGCAGGAGTCATCGTAAACGTCTGGACTGCCCCGGAAGTTACGTTAACCTTACCGGAGGGAGTTATCGAGCCGTTTCCCGAGACCCCGGCCGAAATAGTGTACGTTGCAGGCGCAAAGGAAGCCGCAATCGTATGATTTCCCGAAACGTTCGAGAAAGTATAACCGGTGACGGATCCAACCGAGCTGCCGTCAACCATTACGTCTGAAATTTTGTAATTTGCGGCCGGACTGATAGTGAACGCCTGGGACGCCCCGGAGATTACGCTGACCGTACCGGAGGGAGTTATCGACCCGCTCCCCAAGACCCCGGCTGAAATCGCGTACATAACAGGCTCAAAGGAAGCCGCTATCGTATGATTTCCCGAAACGTTCGAGAAAGTATAGCTGGTGACGGGTCCAGCCGAGGTCCCGTCCACCAGGACGTTTGAAATTTTGTAATTTGCAGCCGGAGTGATCGTGAATGCCTGGCTTGACCCGGAATTTACGTTAACCGCACCGGAAGGAGATATGGAGCCGTTCCCGGATGCGCTTGCCGCAATTGTATATTCGACGGCAGCGGAAGTGAATTTGGCTTCAATTGAGTGGCAGGCGCTCAAGTTCGAAAAAGTATACTGCGAAACCGCACCTACAGACACTCCGTCCACCAGCACATCCGAGATGAGATAACCCGGGGCGGGCGCGATCGCGTATGTTTGGGAGCTTCCCCCGGAAGACACGTTGGTGATACCGGGAGTGATCGTGCCGTTGGAAGGTGGAGCAACGGAAATAGTATAGCAGATCAGCTCCTGTGAAAAATCGCTTTCCGAATCGGCCGAATAAGCAGTTACCGCCAGGTAATAAGGCTGCGTATCCGAAAGACCTGAGACGGTATAGCTCGTGGTGTCGTGGACATCGATCGCAGTCGAGTAATTTCTGCTCTGAGTCCCATAGTAAAGCTTATAGCCCGTTACGGATAGATCGGTAGATCGGTCCCAGGCAACCCGTGCCTCTGTTGCTGAAATGCAGGGAGCAGAGAATGGGATCATGAGAAGCGACAGAGCCAAAGTCAGCAGCGGGCGTCGGACAGACTTACACATTGGGGGCCTCCTTCGACTGGCCGGCAAATTCAGCCCCGAACGGAGGTGCTGCAATCTGCCCAGCGGTACTGCAACCATATCCCGGCTTCCCGGGACTTAGGCCGGTAACTTTGCGTCCTGCACTTTCGCGCAGTTTGCCTTTTATGGGTTGAAACTAAGAGACGCTTACTCAAGCAAGAGCAAATATGATGCCAATAGATGGCGGCGGCAATCAATCGAATTCATTCAATGTTTTAGCGGGCTGAGATAATGAGCTTTTCGCAGGAAACACCAAGCGCGAGATCACCGGTACAAAACGGGTAATTAATATTTCAATATTGTAATTATAGGCCGAAAACAGGTTCCGGGGCGTCTGGCAAAGCCGAACGACAACACTTTTTAGCTGCGCTCCGGTTTCGCGCGAGCAACAGATCGGGTCGCAAGCGGGACGGAGCGTCCGAACCCGGTACGCCGGACAGCTTTAATTGTGTCTACTTGACATTTACTATGATCGATTTATGTTACATTCATCTTTACCGGTCAAACGTACCCTGCGTATAGGATCAGTTACTTCTATAAACTCCTATATATAAATTCTTCCAAATATCCGAAGTGATACGGAGTGCAAATTGGTTCCCGACAACCGCATGCACGAATCGGATTCAATTTTCCCCTTCAACAGACTTAAGAGTCGGTCGGGGACAGGTCCGGTATCCGGGCATGGGCGAGAGGCCCTATTCTTTCGCGTATTCGGCATCAACAAGAATCGAAGTATCTATCTTTTCGATCTGATTCGAGAGTTGATTGTCAGGAATATCAAGCTAGCCTACAAGGATTCGGCGCTGGGGATAATGTGGTCGCTGATCACTCCCCTTCTCCAGCTTTTCATCTTTTACTTTCTCTTCCAAAAAGTCTTTTCCCTCAATATCTCCCGTTACTCTCTGTTCACTTTCAGCGGCATACTTGCATGGACATGGTTTCAAGCTTCCTTGAACCAGGCGGTTCAGGTTGTCAGGGGAAGCCGGGAACTCGTGAAACAACCAAACTTCCCCTCGATTGTCCTGCCTGCCGCGGCTGTTGGAGGAAACCTGATCAACTTCCTTATCGCTATCATCGTGCTGATGGGCTTCCTTTTCCTGAGCGGGACCGTCCCGGGGCTTTCCCTTATCGAACTGCCGGCGGTCATGGCCGTCCAGTTCTTTTTCACCTTGAGTCTCTCATACCTGCTGGCAGCTATGAATATAGTTTTTCTCGATACCCAGCACATCCTCGGTGTGGCTCTTCAACTGTATTTTTTTGTGACCCCTATCGTCTATGACGTAAGTTCCGTTCCTGAGCGGTATCGAAGCTTCTACAACATGAACCCCATGACACACCTGCTTGGAGCTTACAGAAACATCTTGATGGATGATAAATTTTCGCCGCCCATCCCCCTGATTTCCATCCTCGCTCTTTCATTCTGCCTTCTTTGGGGTTCCATGAGGTTTTATAGAAAAATGAGCTATCGGTTCGTGGAAGAGTTGTAAATGGAACATAGCGTCATCGTCGAAAATCTGGGCAAGCAATTTCAGATTTACCATGCCGACAGGCCCAGGTCCCTCAAGGAATACGTCGTTCGCGGTTTCAAATGGAACGGTACGAAAGAAAAGTTCTGGGCAGTCCGGGGGGTGAGCTTCACAGTGAAACCAGGCGGCACTCTCGGCATCATTGGCGCCAACGGATCGGGCAAATCGACACTTCTCCGACTCATCGGAGGCGTGCTGAATCCAGACGAGGGCACAGTTTCAGTTAATGGACGAGTGGGTGCGCTGATCGATCTCGGGGCGGGTTTCCACCCGGACATGACAGGGCGGGAGAATATTTACATGGCCGGCGTGGTCGCCGGGCTTACCCGTTCCCAGGTCTCGGAACGTTTTGATTCCATAGTCTCATTTGCGGAACTGGATGCATTTATCGATAGTTCCCATCGAACCTATAGCAGCGGGATGCAGATGCGCCTCGCATTTTCCGTTGCGATCCACGCCGAACCGGAGGTCCTTCTAATAGACGAGGTCCTGGCGGTCGGAGACATGGCCTTTCAGAACAAGTGCCTTGACCGCATTGCAGAATTGAAGTCTGCGGGATGCGCCATGGTAATCGTTTCTCATGATCTTGAGAAAGTACAGAAATACAGCGATGAGGCACTATGGGTCCGCGCGGGAAAAGAACCCATCCTGGGGGATCCGAAGTCGGTTTCGGAAGAGTATTCCACGGCCATGTCGCGTGAAACGCTCCGCCGCACTCCCGAATCCGCAAATCTCCGCTTAACCCCATCGGGTTTGCAGCTCCGCATGCGAGAGAATCGATTTGGTTCGCTTGAAATGCAGATTACCGACGTCAGGCTGCTAAACCGGAAGGGAAGGCCGATAAATGAGATCGCAAGCGGCGACCCTTTGAGCGTTGAAATCCGCTACCTGGCTCCTGAACAGGTGGAGGGGCCGGTATTCGGGGTAAGCATCAACAGCGAGGAGGAAAAAGATTGCTTCGATGCGAACTCAGACTGCAGGGGGGAGGTCCTCCCGAAGCTTGAAGGTGAAGGAAAGATCCTTCTAGAAATTGACCGCCTCGACCTCAAGGCCGGAAATTATTATGTAAATGTGGGTATTTACGCAGGGAGCTGGGAGTACGCCTATGATTATCACTGGCACGTTTATCCTCTCGCCGTTCTGTCGAAAACGAAGACAAGAGGAATTCTCGCCCCCCCGCACCGTTGGGAGCTTTTGTGAAATCCCTTGTGATTCATCGTTCAACTCAGTTTGAGTAAAGGCTTAGATCTTGGGAAGCGGGTATCTGCATCCGGCATACGCAAAGGCGCTTTCAAGCATCGGCACTCCTTTCGAGTTGCCTCGAAGCGGCGGATGGGTCCTGGTTCGCTCCGTTCCGGACTCCTACTGTCTTGACGGTGTGGGGTGCTATCCGCTTTTTACCTGCCGGGATTGGGAAAATCTCCCCTCCGACATTGAAGAAATAAAGGGAACCCTTGTGAGTCTTTCGCTGGTTGCCGACCCGTTTGGAAAATACGATGAATCGCTCCTGCGCCGCTGCTTTCCGGATATCTTTTTTGCATACAAGCAACATTACGTAATCGACCTCCGCCATCTCCCCCAATTCATTTCCAGGCATCATGCACGCAACGTACGGAAGGCCCGGGGAAAAGTGGATGTCGAGTTCTGCCCCGACCCGGAGATGTTCGCAGACGAATGGGCAGGTCTTTACTGCTGCCTGGTGCAGCTTCGCGCCGTAAAAGGTATGGCCGCTTTTTCCGCCGAATCTCTTGCCCGGCAGCTTCGGGTCCCGGGCCTGGTCATGTTCCGGGCCGTTTGCGAAGGGGAAACCGTCGGCGCGATTCTCTGGTTTGTCCAGGAAGATGTCGGCTACTATCACCTGGCAGCCTATAATGCGGCTGGGTACGCTCTGGGGGCCTCCTTCGCCCTTTTTTCGCGATCTATCGAATTTTTTGAATCCCGCCTCCGATGGTTGAACCTTGGTGCGGGCGCGGGAATCCATTGCTCAGGCAAAGACGGCCTCACGCGATTCAAAAGCGGCTGGGCAACCGGTACCCGCACCGCCTACTTTTGCGGCCGCATCCTGGACATTCCCCGGTACCGGGAACTCGTGGCCCGCCAAGCCGGCCCCGGCACAGGCTATTTTCCAGCCTACCGCAGAGGGGAATTCCAATGAAAAGTGTAATCGTCGTTTCTACAGGCGGGTCTGTAATGAACGAACTGCTGAAGAACTCTTTTTTCAGGAGGTGCGTTTTCGCCGTGGTTTCCGACAGGCCCTGCCCGGCGCTGGAAAAAGCCCGCAGGAACAATGTCCCAACATTTTTGATTCCCGAACCGAGAAATCATCGCTTTTCAAGCCGATTACTCTCCTTTTTGCGGGAGCATCGGATCGATTACGTCATCTCGTTTTTCACAAGGCTTTTCGTTGGGGAACTTCCGGCTCAGTACCGCGATCGAATTATCAACCTCCACCCGTCTCTTCTGCCCTCGTTCAAAGGCCTTGACGGTTTCGGGGATGCCGTTCGCTACGGGGTACGCTACACGGGATCGACCATTCATTTTATCGATGAGAATGTGGATGAAGGCAAGATCATCCAGCAGACAATTCTTCCCGTCGATCCGGGGAAAACGCAGGTCGAAATTCGGCACCGGCTGTTTCAGCAGCAGTGCAAATCACTCCTTCAGGTGATGCGCTGGCTTGAAGACGGAAGAATCCAGGTCCGGGGAAACAGGGTATCAGTGGTCGGGGCATCTTTCAGCGACTTCGAGTACTCTCCCGGCCTGGACTTCGGAGATGCGCTGGAATTGGACATTCCTTTCAAAGGAGCAGTTGCCTGATGGAACTGAAGGACCTCGCCATCTTCAGCCAAAATCCCATGTTCCCTCATGGGCTTCACGTCGGGCGTCCGAATATAGGCAACCGGGACCGACTAATGGTCCGCATAAATGACATGCTGGATCGCCACAGGCTGTCGAACCACGGCCCTTTTGTTCTCGAACTCGAAAAGCGAATTTCTGATCTGCTTGGTGTAAGACACTGCATAGCCATTTGTAACGGAACGGTGGCAATGGAAATTGCCCTGCGCGCGCTGGGATTGGAGGGGGAAGTGATCGTGCCCTCCATGACCTTTGTTGCCACGGCTCACGCGCTTCAGTGGCAGAAGATCACGCCGGTGTTCTGCGATATCGACCCTGCTACACACAATATGGACCCGAACCGGGTCGAGGCACTGATCACCGAACGCACCACCGGAATTCTCGCAACGCATGTCTGGGGGCGTCCCTGTGATGTGGAAGCCCTCGAGAAAATTGCCCGCCGACGACGACTCAAACTGCTGTTTGACGCGGCACATGCATTTCATTGCAGTTATCGGGGGAGGATGATCGGGGCGTTCGGCAATGCCGAGGTCATGAGCTTTCACGCCACAAAGTTCTTCAAC